>CAJQPV010000069.1 GCA_905480305.1 uncultured Gammaproteobacteria bacterium
AATTTAAATAAGGTAAAAGTTACATGGCTACAGGTACAGTAAAGTGGTTTAACGAGTCCAAAGGTTTTGGTTTTATTGCCCCGTCTGACGGTGGTGAGGATGTATTCGTACATTTCAATGCGATTCAGGGCTCGGGTTTCAAAACCCTGAGCGAAGGCCAGTCGGTCACCTTTGAGGTAGAAAAAGGGCCAAAGGGCCTCCAGGCTGCCAACGTTACGGCATAAGCAGACCTTTTCGGTAAAACACCGAGATAAAGAACCCCGCCCCGGCGGGGTTTTTTTTGGAGCTAATATATTTAAGTCTGTATTACGCCGGTCTTTTCCCGGGGTGGATATTCAACCCTGCCTCCCCCCCGATGCTCGGGACACACAGTCCTTGGCGGTCCTTGGCGCACGCCGCGGCAGAACGATTTAACGCATATGTTGAGCCATTCGCTTGAATCGGCAGCCGAAAGTGGTCTTTGTGACTGATTCTGGAGTATCCTGCCCTGCTGGTTTTGTAACCGGCCACACCGCTGTATTCGCCCGAGGGTGGTGAATTGTTGCGCCTGCTGCTGGCATGCCCATGGCAATGAGATCTCCACCCGGACTGGTTGCAACCGGCACAATGGTTAATAGCTTCGTCACTGATTTCTGGCGGCGTATCGCCATCGAATGAAACTTTGTTGTGCAAAACAAGTCTCTCTATATCGTATTGGGTATTGATGATCACAGAGATCCATCACCTGTAGTTTCTACAAAAGGACAAGAGCAAACATGAACAAGCTCGAGCAGTTGAAGAAAATGACTACCGTAGTGGCTGATACCGGCGATATTGATGCCATCGGCACCTATAAACCCACGGACACGACGACCAATCCTTCACTGTTGTTCAAGGCCGCGCAAAAGCCGCAGTATGAGCATTTACTGCAGGATGCAATTGACTATGCGATGGCACGCAGCGCAGACGGAGAAACCCGTGCGATCGACATAATGGACAAGCTGGCAGTGAACTTCGGGGTCGAGATACTCAAAATAATCCCCGGACGCATCTCTACAGAGGTGGATGCCCGTCTGTCGTTCGATACCCTGGCGACAGTTGCCCGGGCTGAAAGTCTGATAAACCTCTACAAGCAAGCCGGGATCGACACGTCAAGAGTGCTCATAAAAATAGCCTCTACGTGGGAAGGTATACAAGCCGCCGGGCAACTGGAGCAGCGTGGCATCCACTGTAACCTGACATTGATGTTCAGCCTGACGCAGGCGATCGCCGCGGCCGAGGTTGGTGGCACCTTGATCTCGCCTTTTGTGGGTCGCATTATGGACTGGTACAAAAAGGCTGAGGGTGTCGACGGCTACCGGGCAGAGGATGATCCAGGTGTTCAGTCGGTTACACAAATTTACAACTACTATAAAAGTCACAACTACCCTACCGTCGTAATGGGTGCGAGCTTTCGCAACATCGATGAAATTCTGGAACTGGCGGGGTGTGACCTGCTGACTATCTCGCCGGACCTGATGAAAGAGTTGCGTAACAGCGAAGGTGATGTTCCGCGTCGCCTCGACCCGGAAAAAGCCAGGGGTATGAACATCGAGACCATCCCGATGCATGAATCGGCTTTCCGCTGGATGATGAACGAAGATCCTATGGCCACAGAAAAGCTGGCGGAGGGCATCCGTAATTTCGCCAGTGACGCATTAAAACTTGAGAAGTTCGTGACCCAAATGTGTGTTGAACCCGCCTGAACCAATATTAATGGGCAGCTTTTTTCCTGATAGCTGAGAAAATCATGTTTGCAAGCGGATTATTCCGGCCTTGCCAGCACCAGCAATAACCTGCCCGGATACAAGCTAACATCTGAACAATACGTGGCAACCATAAATCAACTGCCGGGTCAGGCATGTCCTTGCCCGACAGTCAGCTGAGGTTATGGTTGCATGCAAGTCGCCCCGGCGGCTTTTAACTAATGAGGTACGTCATGAAGATTGCTTTTTTTAATACCAAATCGTATGACCGCGAAATATTTGAGTCTACCAATCATGCGTTTGGGCATGACATTCATTTTATCGAACCGCATTTAAATCTGGTGACTGCCCAATTGGTGCAGGATGAAAAGTGCGTTTGTGCTTTTATTAACGACACACTGGATCGCCCGGTCCTGGAACTGCTCAAACACCGTGGAGTTGAGCTGATTGCACTCCGTTCGGCAGGATTTAATCATGTTGATCTTGACGCCGCAAAGGAGTTGGGGCTGGTCGTGGTTCGCGTGCCTGCCTATTCACCCTATGCTACTGCAGAATATGCGGTAGGCTTACTGATGGTAATGAACCGACGCTTGCATCGTGCCTTTAACCGGGTACGAGAGGGCGATTTTTCGATTAACGGCTTGATGGGTTTTGATATCCATGGCAAGACGGTTGGCGTTATTGGCACAGGTAAAATTGGCCAGGCTTTTGCCAGCATTATGGTTGGGTTCGGCAGCAGAGTGATTGCCTATGACGTATACCCTTCACCCGAATGCAAGGCGATGGGCGTGGAATATGTAAGCCTGGATGAACTCTATGCGCAATCCGACATTATCTCCCTGCATTGCCCGCTGATGGAATCGACCCATCATATAATCGATGCGCAGGCCATTGCCAAAATGAAAACAGGTGTAACCATACTCAATACCAGTCGTGGCCGCTTACTGGACACGCGTGCAGTAATTGCCGGGCTAAAAGACCGCAAGATCGGGCTCATCGGTCTCGATGTTTACGAGGAAGAAGAATCCATGTTTTTTGAAGATTTATCAGACGATATGATTGAGGATGATGTGTTCGCCCGGCTGCTCACATTTCCGAATGTTATGGTGACAAGCCATCAGGCATTTTTCACTCGTGAAGCAGTTGCAAGTATTGCAGAATCGACGCTGCAAAACATTCGCCAGTATGAAAACAAGGAACCGCTTGAAAACGCTATTTAGAACCGAATCAAAGGGGGTCAATGTCGTTCGATTTATCTCATACCGTCTGACACACAACAATCAGCCGTCTTGTTACATCCCCCTGCGGGGGACAGACCCGTTTTTATT
>CAJQPV010000070.1 GCA_905480305.1 uncultured Gammaproteobacteria bacterium
CACGTTCATCGTGACCGCCACCGAGACCGGCACCACGGTGACGACCGACGGCATCGATCTCGTCAATGAAGATGATGCAGGGTGCGTGTTTCTTGGCCTGCTCGAACATGTCGCGTACACGGGAGGCACCGACACCGACGAACATCTCCACAAAATCGGAACCGGAAATGGTAAAGAACGGGACTTTGGCCTCGCCGGCAATGGCCTTGGCCAGCAGTGTCTTGCCGGTACCCGGAGAGCCCACCATCAAGACACCGCGCGGAATCTTGCCGCCCAGGCGCTGGAACTTGCTCGGGTCACTGAGGAATTCAACCAGCTCACCGACCTCTTCCTTGGCCTCTTCCACACCGGCGACATCAGCAAAAGTAGTCTTCACCTGGTCTTCGCCGAGCATGCGCGCCTTACTCTTGCCAAACGACATGGCACCGCGACTGCCACCGCCCTGCATCTGACGCATAAAGAAGATCCATACACCGATCAACAGCAACATCGGGAACCAGTTAATGAAGATGGTCATCAGCAGACCGTGCTGGTTAGGCTCAACCACCTTGACCTCGACCTTGTTGCTCAACAGGTCATCCACCATTTTTGGGTCATCCGGCGGCGTCTGGGTCGTGAACCGCGATCCGTCACTACGGGTACCCTTGACGGTATGGCCTTCAATTTCTACCAGCTGAACCTGGCCCTGCTGCACTTCATTGATAAAATCAGAGTAATTAAGTGACTCGCTGCCCGTTGATTTTGGACCGAAATTATTGAAAACGGTCATCAGCACGAGTGCGATAACAACCCAGAGAATGAGATTCTTTGCCAAATCGTTCAAACCGGTTTACCTCTAGTTAAGCGTAGTATGACGCCCTTAAATCGTTGCTAATCAACACGTCAAAAGCGTGGCTTTGGTCATTATGACACATTCGGCTGGCGGCGACCTTTTGCCAGTACATATACTTCACGGCTGCGTGGACGTGAAGCTTTAGGTTTACGGATCAATACTTTGCCATATTGAGTTCGCAGATTCCTGATGAGCTCATCGAAGCCTTCCCCATGAAAACCCTTGAACAGCAAATCGCCTCCCTCGCGCAGCACGTCAGCCGAAAATTCAGCGGCAAGTTCCATCAGGTACATGCTGCGTGGCTGGTCGACAGCCTCCATACCGCTTATATTGGGTGCCATATCCGACATTACAAGGTCCACAGTCGCACCATTCAGCTTTTCCATAAGAATATCAAGCGTTTCACTCTCCCTGAAATCACCCTCGATGAACTCCACCCCGGGCAAATCGTCCATCGGCAGAATATCCAGCGCGAAGATCCGGCCCTTTGTGCCCAATTGGCGCAACGCATACTGCGACCAGCCACCGGGAGCCGCCCCCAGGTCCACAACCACTGAGCCGGCGCGCAGGATACGGTCTTTCTGCTGGATTTCCTCCAGTTTGTAAACCGCACGCGAGCGATAGCCATCACGTTGCGCGCGCTTGACGAATTCATCATCAAAATGTGCTTTCAGCCACTGGTGGCTACTTTTACTTTTACCCATGGTTCCCTGTCTACTGGTGACTGGTAGACCGTATAATCACACTATTGTTCACGGAATCCTTTACTCCTTCAAGATGATATTGACATGTCACTGACTGAAAAAATGAAGCACGACCTGCGAGGTCGCGGACACACCCTCAAGCCGGTGGTCAGCATCGGTAATGCCGGGCTGAGCAAGGCGGTACTGCGTGAAATCGAGCTGTCTCTCGAACATCATGAATTAATGAAGATCAAGGTCGGTGGTGCTGAACGCGATGAGCGCAAGCGGATCATCGCCAGAATCTGTGACCGCTTTGATGCCGAGCTGGTGCAGGCCATCGGGCACATCGCGCTCATCTACCGCAAGCACCCGGACTAGTCTTCGCGATAACGCCCCGCTGCGACCAGCACCAGCCCAAGCACACTGGTCAGCAAAAACAGCACACTCGCCACACCATGTAACTGACCGAATCGTGGTGTATCCGTGAGTCCCTGCAAACGCAGATCCGCCACCATGGGTGTAATCACGAACTGGCCAATCACGAGCAGAGACAACATGCCAAGGAGAACCAGCGCGCGCCAGTTAATGCGTTTACGAACCACAGCATTCAGCAGCAGCAATACACTGCCACTGGCAAGTCCGATGTAACTGGTGACTGTAAACAGGGTACCGGCGGTACTGCCGGCCAGGGCACGGTCATTCAATTCCGTGAACAGTAACGGGGCGACGATAAAGCCAACCACCCAGAGACTACCCACCCAGAGAGTGAGCAGGATGCGTTCGAGGGCGGGTATCAGATTTGCTTTCATGGAATACACCGGCAATCGCGCACAAGATGCGCTGCTGCAGAGAAGAAAGGTATGCGTGCGAAATTAAATGTAGCGGACTTCGATGATTTCCAGGTTTCTTTCGCCTCCCGGAACGATAACCGACACCACATCACCTTCCAGCTTGGTAATCAGCGCGCGTGCAATCGGTGAACTGAAGGAAATTTTGCCGCTCTTGATGTCGGCCTCATCCTCACCGACGATCTGGTAGACAATGGTTTCCCCGGTGTCCTCATCGATCAGCTCGACCGTGCAGCCGAATACCACCTTGCCGGTGGCGTCCATGGTGGTGACATCAACAATATGGGCATTACTCAACTTGCCGTCGATTTCCTTGATGCGACCTTCCGCAAAACTCTGTTGTTCGCGCGCGGCATGGTACTCGGCATTCTCTTTCAAATCGCCGTGCGCACGCGCCTCCGCAATTGCCTGGATAATGCGTGGCCGTTCAATAGTTTTCAGCCGCGTCAGTTCTTCGCGTAATTTTTTCGCCCCGTGGGCGGTAATCGGAACCTTGGTACTCATGATTTCTGCTCCTGGTGCAGATCCTGCAGACTGGTGACGCTGGCGCTCATCAAATACTCCAGCGCCATGCAGGTAGCACGTGCACCGGCGAGTGTCGTGCTATAGGAAATTTTATTTTGCAATGCTGATCTTCTAATCGTGTAGGAATCAGCAATCGCCTGTTTGCCTTCTGTCGTGTTTACAATCAGGTCAATCTGGTGGTTCTTGATCATATCGACTATGTGCGGACGACCTTCCATCACCTTGTTGACGATGTCACATTCGATACCGTCTTCTTTAATGGCCTTGGCGGTACCACGGGTGGCCACCAGTTTGTAGCCCTTGGCGAGCAGATCACGCGCCAGGCCAACAGCAGCGGAACGGTCAGCCTTGCGCACGCTTAAAAATGCGGTACCGGTTACAGGCACGGCGTTACCGGCACCCAACTGCGCCTTGGCAAAAGCTTCGCCAAAGGTAGGGCCGATACCCATAACCTCACCGGTGGATTTCATTTCCGGCCCCAGCAAGGGGTCGACACCCTGAAACTTGATAAACGGGAACACGGCTTCCTTGACGGAAAAGAAGCTCGGCTTGTACGCCTCGGTCAAGCCCTGTGCCTTCAGTGAGGTACCGGTCATGACGCTGGCGGCAATCTTGGCCAGTGGCCTGTACGTTGCCTTGGAGACAAATGGCACGGTACGTGAAGCGCGCGGGTTGACCTCGATAAGATAGATATCCTCACCCTTGACCGCGAACTGGGTATTCATCAGGCCGTGCACCTTCAGCTCTTTGGCCATGCGGGTCACCTGATCGCACATACGCGCCTGCACATCTTCACTGAGTGTATAGGGCGGCAAGGAACAGGCCGAATCACCGGAATGTACACCGGCCTGTTCAATGTGTTCCATAATGCCGCCGATCAGCACATCCTCGCCGTCGCAGATGGCATCGACATCCACCTCGACTGCATCGTCAAGAAAGCGGTCCAGCAGCACCGGCGAGTCATTGGACACCTGCACGGCCTCGCGCATATAGCGCGCCAGGTCCTGTTCCGAATAAACAATCTCCATTGCACGTCCGCCAAGCACATAGGAAGGCCGGACCACTAACGGGTAGCCGACTTGTTCAGCCAGCAGCAACGCTTCTTCAGCCGTGGAGGCAATCTGGTTCGGTGGCTGCAGCAGACCCAGTTTCTGTACCATTTTCTGGAAACGTTCGCGGTCTTCCGCATGATCAATCGCATCCGCAGAAGTACCAATCACCGGCGCACCGTTGGCCTCCAGACCCCGTGACAATTTCAGCGGTGTCTGACCGCCATATTGCACGATAACGCCTTTGGGCTGCTCGACATGAATCACTTCCAGCACATCTTCCAGTGTCAGCGGTTCGAAATACAAACGATCAGAGGTGTCGTAATCGGTTGAAACCGTTTCCGGATTACAGTTGATCATGATGGTTTCAAAACCATCGGCACGGCAGGCCATGGCAGCATGTACGCAGCAGTAATCAAACTCGATGCCCTGCCCGATCCGGTTCGGTCCACCACCCAGCACCATGATCTTGTCATTGCCGGTGGGTGCAGACTCGCATTCCTCTTCATAGGTGGAATACAGGTAGGCGGTCGAGGTTGAGAACTCGGCAGCACAGGTATCAACACGCTTGTACACCGGCCGCACGTTCAGTTCATGACGCCGCCGGCGCACCTTGCCCTCGGTGCAATCCATCAAGCCAGCCAGACGACGATCCGAGAAACCCTTGCGCTTTAGCTGTCGCAAACGATCAGCATCAAGGGACTCCACACTCAGGGAGCGCAGCGTATTCTCTTCGCAAACGAGATCATCAATCTGCGCCAGGAACCAGGGATCAATCGCCGTCAGATCAAACAGCTCCTCCTGTGTCAAACCGGCACGAAAACCGTCAGCCACATTCCACAGGCGTTCAGGACGCGCGATGCGCAGTTCTTTTATTAATTCGCCGCGCGCACCTTCGACAGAAAGATCAGTGAGCTCATCCAGACCATCAACGCCGGTTTCCAGGCCGCGCAAGGCCTTCTGCAAGGATTCCTGGAAGGTACGGCCAATGGCCATCACTTCGCCAACAGACTTCATCTGCGTACCCAGCACCCGCTCGGCCTGCGGGAATTTTTCGAAGGTAAACCGCGGCACCTTGGTCACCACGTAATCAATCGATGGCTCAAAGGACGCCGGAGTGGCACCACCGGTAATCTCGTTTTTCAACTCATCCAGGGTGAAGCCGACGGCGAGTTTTGCCGCGACCTTGGCAATCGGAAAACCGGTCGCCTTGGAGGCCAGTGCAGAGGAACGTGACACGCGCGGGTTCATCTCGATCACGATCATGTCGCCGTTTTCAGGATTGATCGCAAACTGCACATTGGAACCACCGGTCTCGACGCCGATCTTGCGCAGCACGGCCAGCGAGGCGTTACGCATCAACTGGTATTCCTTGTCGGTTAAAGTCTGCGCCGGCGCCACGGTAATAGAGTCACCGGTGTGCACGCCCATGGGGTCGAGATTTTCAATCGAACAGATAATGATGCAGTTATCATTGCGGTCACGCACCACTTCCATCTCGTACTCTTTCCAGCCGAGTACGGATTCTTCCAGCAACACCTCGGTGGTCGGTGAAAGATCCAGGCCGTGTTCGCAAATATCAACGAACTCTTCCTTGTTGTAGGCGATGCCGCCACCGCTGCCGCCCATGGTAAAGGACGGGCGGATAATAATCGGGAAACCGATCGAGGCCTGCACCTGCAGAGCAACTTCCATACTATGGGCCACCTTCGCCCGCGGCGTGCTCAAACCGATATCGGTCATGGCATCCCGGAACAGGCCCCGGTCCTCGGCCATATCGATGGCTTCACGACTCGCGCCGATCATTTCAACGCCAAACTTCTCCAGCACACCTTCACGCACCAGGTCGAGCGCACAGTTCAGCGCCGTCTGCCCACCCATGGTGGGCAACAGCGCGTCGGGGCGTTCTTTTTCGATGATGTGCGCCACTGTCTGCCAGTGAACCGGTTCGATATAGACCGCATCCGCCATGTCCGGATCGGTCATAATGGTGGCCGGGTTGGAGTTCACCAGCACCACGCGATAACCTTCCTCGCGTAGCGCCTTGCAGGCCTGGGCACCGGAATAATCAAACTCGCAGGCCTGTCCGATGACAATCGGACCGGCACCTATCAATAGTATGGTGTGTATGTCAGTACGCTTTGGCATGGTTCAGACTGCCCTCGCCCTGATCATGTCAATGAACTGGTCAAATAGCGGTGCCACATCATGCGGACCGGGACTGGCTTCCGGGTGCCCCTGAAAACTGAACGCCGGGCAATCGGTGCGGGCCACGCCCTGCAGGGAGCCGTCAAACAGTGAACGGTGCGTCGCAACCAGGTTGTCCGGCAGGCTGTCATCATCGACAGCAAAGCCGTGGTTCTGGCTGGTAATCATGACCTGCTTGCCGGCCAGGTCCTGCACCGGATGGTTGGCGCCGTGATGGCCAAATTTCATCTTGATGGTACGGGCACCACTGGCCAGTGATAACAACTGGTGACCGAGACAGATACCAAAAATCGGCAGCCCGCTGCCCAGTAATTCCCTGATCGCCTTTATGGCGTAGTCACAGGGCTCCGGATCACCGGGACCGTTGGACAGGAACACGCCGTCCGGTTGCATCGCCAGCACTTCCGATGCTGGCGTGGTCGCCGGCACGACGGTCAGGCGACAGCCGCGTTCGACCAGCATGCGCAGGATATTACGCTTCACGCCAAAGTCGTAGGCCACCACATGAAAGGGTAATGCATCATCCCCGGCATCGTCCGGCAGTCCGCTCTCCAGTGACCAGCAACCCTGGCGCCAGCTATAGGCCTCGGCAGTAGTGACTTCTTTCGCCAGGTCCAGGCCCTTGAGGCCGGGAAAAGCACGTGCCAGTTTCAGGGCGGCAGCTTCATCCGGCGAATCGCCGGCCATGATGCAGCCGGCCTGCGCACCCTGCTCGCGCAAAACACGCGTCAGCCGCCGGGTATCGATATCGGCAATACCGACAATGCCACGATCATTCAGATAATCCTGCAGTGAGGACTGGCTACGCCAGTTGCTGGCCAGCAGCGGCAAATCCCTGATAACCAGCCCCGAGCAATGAATCTCGCCAGCCTCTTCGTCTTCCGGGTTGGCGCCTACATTACCGATGTGCGGATAGGTCAGGGTTACAATCTGTTGCGCGTATGAGGGATCTGTGAGAATTTCCTGATAGCCTGTCATGGCCGTATTGAAAACGACTTCACCGCTTGTGTGACCTTCTATACCAATAGCGATACCACGGAAAATACTTCCGTCTGCCAGGGCCAACAGGGCCGCTTTTCTCAAGGAGACCTCCGCGTCAATCGTAAAAAAAAGGCGTAGAAAACGGGAGGGTCCCAGGGGGCCATCCCGTTTTGAACTACTGGATTTAACAGTTACTTAATGGCGCGAATTGTACTGGATAGGGATAGCGGCTGTCTATGGCAAAGCCGGCTAACCGGCAGATTTCAGGCTGGCTGCAGCCACTCGGCCGGTACTACAGACCCAACACGTCCCGCATCTCATAAAGACCTGTTTTCTGGCCTGTCAGCCAGCTGGCCGCGCGGATCGCGCCGTTGGCAAAGGTCATGCGGCTGGACGCCTTGTGGGTGATCTCGATACGCTCACCCGTGCCGGCAAACAGTACCGTGTGGTCACCGACGATATCCCCGGCACGAATGGTCTCAAAACCGATGGTTTTACGGTCGCGCTCGCCGGTATGGCCCTCGCGGCCATAGACGGCACAGTCCTTGAGATCACGGCCCAGCGCCTCGGCCACTACCTCGCCCATACGCAATGCTGTACCCGAGGGCGCATCCACCTTGTGACGGTGATGCGCCTCAATGACCTCGATGTCGACCTCATCACCGAGTACCCGTGCCGCCATATCGAGTAATTTCAGACAGAGATTGACGCCGACACTCATGTTGGGTGCAAATACCACACCAATATCCTCTGCAGCCGCCTTGATCTGTGCCTTCTCCTGTTCACTGAAACCGGTGGTACCGATCACCGCACGGCGCCCCGCCTGCCGGCAAATTTCCAGGTTCGCGAGTGTCGGTTCGGGGCGAGTAAAATCGATCAGCACATCAAAATCATCCACCACCGCTGCCAGCTCCGCGCCGATTAAAACGCCCAGCTTGCCAACACCCACCAGCTCACCGGCATCACTGCCCAGCAATGAACTGTCCGGGTGTTCCAGGGCAACAGTGATGTCAACACCGCTGGTCTGCTGACAGGCCTCGATGAGGCTGCGGCCCATGCGACCGGCCGCGCCGGTAATTGCTATTCGTGTCATGTCTGTAAAATGGTTTCTATTCGAGTAGGCGGAAAGAGTGAGAGTTTAGGCGGATTAAGTCAATATGAATTCTGACGTTGTTTGTTGTTCTCTGATTTGAGTCTGGGTTTCGCCCTGATGGGCGAGGTACTTTTCTTTGCTCCGCCAAAGAAAAGCACCCAAAAGAAATGCGGCCCGGCGGCTCGCTGACTCTCAAAATACCTGCGATGCTCGGCTGCGCCAACGGTGTTGGGGTTTTAGCCCTTAGCCCCGTTGCACTCACTGAGTACCGCAGCTAATCCGGGAACAGGCGCGCGCCCTGTTTGAGGCAAGGATT
>CAJQPV010000071.1 GCA_905480305.1 uncultured Gammaproteobacteria bacterium
GAACGCCACCGGCCGATCGGTTGATCCGGAAAACCCGATCGTACCGGATAGCCTGCTGCTAAATGGCGGTGTTTTTAATGCCGGACAGATTCGCAGCCAAATGATTGCCCAGCTGGAAAGCTGGCGAGCTGAGAGTGTCACCGAGCTCACTGGTATTGATCCGAATCTGGCGGTGGCCCGGGGTGCTGTGTTTTTCAGTCTTGCGCAAATTGGTCGCAGCAAGAAAATTGGTGGTGGCTCGGCACGCAGTTATTATCTGAATCTTGGCAATGCTTCCAAAGCCGGTGAGCAACTGGTTTGTCTGTTGCCAAAGGGAACCCCGGAGGGTCAGCCGCTGCCGTTGCCGCATCGGGAATTTGCGCTAGTGCTTGGCAATCCTGTGCGTTTTGATTTACTGGCATGCACCAGTGATACACGTAACAAGGCAGGTGATTTGATCGCCATGACGGCGGATCTGTCAATGAAGGTGTTGCCACCGCTAGCGGCAGTGCTCACTGAAGAGGAGTGTGCCGACAGTACTCAAAAGGTATCCGCCAGGGAAGCCAGGGTGCAGCTGCAGTCGGAACTCACAGAAGTCGGAACATTAGCTGTCACCTGTATTAATCCCGCCACTGGACAACAGTGGTTGCTGGACTTCCAGCTACGCAGTGAACCGGCGTCGATACCCGGCGCTGACAGTGAAGCGAACGGTGCTGCTCACGCATCACCTCCAAATCCAGAGCGCCATGCAAATCTTGATTCGGCACTGGCACTTATCGACAATCTCTATGGCAGGGCCACCAGCAAACCGGACGCAAAATTAACCAGGACCCTGCGTGCCGATCTGGAAAAAACGCTGGGGCCCCGTGAAAGCTGGGATACAGCCTTGCTGCGGGAATTGTTTGATCGCTTGCTCATCGGCTACAAACAGCGGCGCCGCAGTGTTGCTCATGAGCGCTTATGGCTGAACCTGACGGGTTACTGCCTGCGCCCCGGTTATGGTGCTGACCTCGATGAGTGGCGGGTAGAACAGCTTGAAAAGCTTTACCCGCAAGGTGTCATCCACGGTGGAGAAGCACAAGTCTGGTCAGAATGGTGGACGCTGTGGCGTCGCATAGCAGGCGGGCTCAGCGAGCCCCTGCAAGAAAAACTGTTTAATGATATTGGCTATTACCTGCATCCTTCGGTTGCACGCTCACGGCCGCGCCTGCTGGAATTGCAAAAACGCGCCTATAGCGAAATGGTGCGATTACTGGGTTCGCTCGAGGGTCTGAGTGCCGAACAGAAAGAACAGGCTGGCGACTGGCTACTCAAGCGCCTGCAGAAAGCCTCTGAATCAGAACAGACCTGGTGGGCTTTTGGCAGGCTCGGCGCCCGCGTGCCATTCCACGGTAATGCACACAGGATGCTGGCTGCTGACACTGCACAAGTCTGGCTCGATCATCTGCTGGAGAAAAACTGGCAGAAAGAAAAAACTGCCGCTTTTGCAGCGACGCTGATAGCCCGTCATAGCGGCGATCGCGAACTCGATATCAGCAAGGCCTGTCAAGGCCGGGTCATCGGGAAACTCAATGCTGCCAGGTGTCCGCCGAGCTGGCTGCAAATGGTCAGTGAGCGGATAGAGCTGGACCAGGCAGATGCCAAAAGGGTTTATGGAGAGGCGCTGCCGCAAGGCTTAAGGTTGTTGTAAAGCGGCTTCGCTGCAAAATTGTTTTATATACCTTTACATTGCTGTCTCTTTAACTCCCTCTCCCTCAGGGAGAGGGTTGGGGAGAGGGGATAAAACAGGATACCTGCTTGCTCCGTATCTTTGACTGACTGGATTGCAATGCAACTTAACGGGACAGCAATGATATCTTTACTGAAATGTAATGAGTCACTTCTGGAGAAATCGTGAGGGTAAATAAAATATTCGCTATCAGCGTGCTCATGATGCCGGGGTTTATTATTGCGTGTTCAAATGGTACCCGGGCAACCGGGAATGCAGAGATTGTAAAATCAGAAACATACGCGGGCATAAACTACAATGCGCAAAATCCGGAAACCAGAAAAGTTACTGAACAGATAAAAATTTTCAGGTCCAAAAGTGAAAATGGCGATCCTGATTTCGGTTCAAAAGTCATGGTCTTTGATCCTTCCATGGACATGAAAAAAATTCAGACAGCACTGGATGCCGTGCATGATCAACAGCAGCACAACCAGTTTACTGCAGAGCGCTATGCATTTTTGTTCAAGCCGGGTAAGTACAAGCTGACCATTGATGTTGATTATTATGTGCAGGCTGCGGGTTTGGGTATGTTGCCGGGGGATGTTGTTATCGAAGGCGCAGTGCAGTCAAAAGCGGTTACCCGGGATAATAACGTGACCGTTATGTTCTGGCGCTCTGCTGAAAACTTTTTGGTTGATGCCAGTAAAAAAGTCTACTGGGCGGTGTCACAGGCAGCACCGCTGAGAAGAATGCATATTAAAAATGACTTGCAGTTTGATCGAGGTGGCTGGGCCAGCGGCGGGTTTCTTGCAAACTCAATTGTTGAGGGGAGTGCAGGGACTCATTCGGGGCAGCAGTGGTTTACGCGCAATTCAAGGTTTGATAGTTGG
>CAJQPV010000072.1 GCA_905480305.1 uncultured Gammaproteobacteria bacterium
TATGCTGAATACCTTCCGGTGTTGAAGGCACTGGACCGTAATCCGGCAGACCTGCTGCAATGGCTGGAGACTGCCAGCCAGCGTCGCCTCGGCAGTTACTTTGAAAGCCTGTGGATATACTGGTTAAAAACCAATCAACGCTTTCGCCTGTTGCAGGCGAATCTGCCTGTCAGGGTGGCGGGGCGTACGCTGGGTGAATTCGATTTGCTGGTTGAAGATACGCACAGCGGCAGGCAGTTGCACTGGGAACTGGCATTGAAGTTTTATCTGGGAATAGCTGACACGCAGCAGATGGAAAACTGGTGGGGTCCGATGAAACGTGATCGACTGGATCTGAAGCTGGGGCACATGCAAACACACCAGTGTCAGTTATCACGCTTGCCGGCAGCGAAGCAAAAGCTTGAGGAGTACGACATTGTCGTCGACGAAGCCTGGTCGATCGTCAAGGGACGGCTTTTCTATCCGCGCGGTGATGCCGTGCATCCGGCACCGGACAACGCTGCAGCTGCGCACCTCGCCGGCTGGTGGCAGACCACGACAGAGTTTAATGATGCATACCCGGTGAATGCCGGTAGACGCTACAGCCTGCTTGATAAACGTCAGTGGCTGTCACCGGTGTTACCGGAACAGCTACAGTTTCTCAGTGGTGATCTAAATGCAAGCAGGTACCCGCAAATATCGGCAGACAGGCCGGTGATGCTGGCCGCCTGCGCAGACAGTGTCGAGCTCAGTAGAGGATTTGTCGTGCCGGATGCATGGCCTTGCGGGCTGCCTGGATAGACATTGCGTGTTGCGCCCGGCATAAACTGCCGCCAGATTTGATCTGTGTCAAAAACCTGTGAAATAGTGCACTACTATCGGCGCATCCGCCTGCTTGCCATAAAAACATAAATTATAATGAACCATGCGGTATGCGTTTTCGGACACATTGTATGAACCAATATAATCGGAGGTGATTGTCATGAAGAGGTTTTCAAGATTGCTTGCCATCGTCGCCATTGCCGGCACAGCGACCTTTTATGCAGGGACGGCGAGTGCTTTTTTCGGCTTTGATGACTGGTTTGATCCATGGGACGACGGGCCCTATTACGGTTATCCGGGCTATGGCTATGGTGGCTACCCGGGTTATGGCTATGGCGGTTATCCGGGCTATGGCTATGGTGGCTACCCGGGTTATGGCTATGGTGGCTATCCGGGTTATGGCTACGGCGGTTATCCCGGCTATGGCTATGGCTACGGCGGTTATCCTGGTTATGGCTATGCACAGCCCTATGCGGTTCCGGCTGCACCCGCTGCAGCACCCGCTGCTCCGGCTGTAGCACCTGCTGCCAAGTAGCAGCCAACCACCGTGCTCGGAACGGCAGCTTCGGCTGCCGTTTTTTATGGGCCGCTGTTAGAGATTATTGACCGGTTCGTGCTACGGTTGCAGAGCAGCAGGCTGCAGACCTATGATCGCCTGCATCAGACTGAATTATAGATGTCCCGAATGTCGTGCTGAAAATTTCGCAAAATGTTTCCATAGCGGATGACGAGATAGAGTTATCGGCGATTCGTGCGCAGGGATCCGGCGGGCAGAACGTTAACAAGGTGTCATCAGCCATCCATCTGCGTTTTGATGTCAATGCGTCTTCACTGCCGGACTTCTACAAGCAGCGCCTGCTGGCGCTGAAAGACCGTCGCATCAGCAAGGAAGGCGTCATTATCATCAAGGCGCAGAAATTTCGTACCCGTGAAAAAAATCACAACGATGCCCTGCTGCGGTTGCAGGAACTGATCAGGGGGGTTGCCGTGGTACAAAAATCAAGGACAGCAACCCGGCCGACAAAGGCCTCCCGAAAAAGGCGGCTCGACAGCAAGACCCGGCGTGGCCGGACCAAGGAGCTTCGGGGCAAGGTCTCCGATTAATCGGTGTTTAACAGGAAACCATTCGCGTTGAAAACAGTTTTTATCACGGTTTTTCTTATTGTGGCTGCCGGCATACTGCTAATGCTGGTGCTTGCGGTGCTATCGAAATCGGGCAAGCCGCCGGGACTGGTTGCTGGCAAGCTGTCGATGTGTCCCGACAAGCCTAATTGCGTATCCAGCGAGCAACACGGTGATGCGCTGCATTACCTGGAGCCTGTCGCTCTTCAGTCCGCTGCAAGCCCTGATCCATTGACTGTTATCAAGGGTGTTATTGCCGACATGGGCGGTGTTATTCAGGAGCAGGACGGTGGGTATATTGCGGCTACTTTTTCCTCACCCGTATTTGGCTTTGTGGATGATCTTGAGGTCCGGGTCGATCCGGGTGAACGCCTGGTCCATATGCGCTCTGCATCCAGGGTGGGGTATGGCGATGCAGGCGTTAACCGCAAGCGGGTTGAGCGGTTCAGGAAGCTGTATGCAGAGAAAGCCGCTGTGGAGTAAGGGGTGACAGTAGAGCTGCCCCGCGAAATTCCGGGCTGTGCAGTGTGATTCGCGTGGGACTGCTGTTCTGGTGTTTAATGTTGTTGCGTATACCGCTTTGCGTATTGCCGCTTGGCACGGACGGCTTGTTAGTGAAAAGAATGTGACATGCAAATCTGGATAGATGCAGATGCCTGCCCCGGCGTGGTCAAGGAGATCCTGTTTCGTGCCGCGCAGCGTACCGGTGTGCAACTGACGCTGGTGGCGAACCAGTTTTTACGTGTGCCAGCGGCAGCCAATATCAGCATGATCCAGGTTCCACAGGGTTTTGATGTTGCCGATAACGAAATTGTCAAACGAGCGGGTGCGGGTGACCTGGTGATTACCAGTGATATTCCGTTGGCTGCCGAGGTGATTGACAAGGGTGCATATGCGCTCAGTCCGCGTGGCGAGTGGTATTCAACGGACAACATACGGGCGCGCCTGAATATGCGTGATTTTATGGATACATTGCGTTCCAGTGGTGTTGATACCGGCGGCCCGCCCGCTCTTAATCAGGCTGATCGCCAGGCCTTTGCAAACCACCTGGACAGCTTCCTGACGCGCCATGCACAGGCACGCTAGCGTCCTGTTTTTATAAACTATTGAAATATATGGAATACACTGGATGATCAGCTGGCCGGGTGTTGTTAGCATGGCAGGTGATGCCGAGTTGATATATGTCGCAGACCAGCGTGACTGGGATGCGGATGATGGACCGTGTCATTCGGTCTATGCAGAGGATGATTACCTGCTGGATGCCAGCGGCCAGGTCTACCGTCTCGTGAAGACAGTTGCCGGGCGCACAATCCCCGAGGCGACAACTGCAACCCGGACGCTCATCGAGGTGCTGGGGCTGGTGAAGGCGCATGCCGCGCAGTCCGGCTCCTGTTGTGTTGCCAAGTTATATGCAGCTTCGATCCGGCAGGCCATCGAGTTGGTAAAATCGGTCGATGAGTAGTAATAATTTATCCGCATAGTGAGAGTCATGTTATGAAGAAAAGCATCCCGTTACGGTTGTGGGTCGCCTGCCTGTTGTGTTTTATGATGTTGCCGCTTCAGGCGCAAGAAACATACGGGCGCAGCGATGCGCCGCTGGTTGCCGAGGTGCTTGATTTGCAGATACGCACCAGTAATCCGGATGAGATGGCCTATGTCATCAAGCAGGTGCTGGTGAAGCAATATATTGAAGACAACAAATTACAGGCGAGCGATGCAGAGCTTGCAGAATTTCTGCAGAGAAAACAGCTGCTGATGGAAAACAATCGCATCAAGCTGGACACCCGGCGCGATGAGATCAGGCAGACGCTGACTGAAGCTTCGCTGACAGCACAAGCGCGCACGCAACTGGAAAAGGAACGTGATGCGCTGGATGAAATGGATAAGGCGATGCGGCAGGTGGAGAGTCGTGCCGGCACTGCGGAGGGCGATGCGGCTGAAACTTTGGTTGCGCGGTCATTTATCGAGCAGTGGAAGGTTAACCGGGCACTGTACCGTCAATACGGCGGACGCGTGATTTACCAGCAGGGCGGTGCCGAGCCGCTTGATTCCTGGCAGCAATTTCTCCGGGATGCACAGAAGGCCGGACAGTTTAAAATATTGCAGCAGCAAATGGAGCCGGCGTTGTGGAGTTACTACACGCAGGACAGTATTCACAGCTTCTACCCTGATGGCGCTGCCAGCAAGGAGCAGGCTATCAATACACCCTGGTGGATGCTGGATGAGCCGGCCGAATAAATTCAGACAC
>CAJQPV010000073.1 GCA_905480305.1 uncultured Gammaproteobacteria bacterium
ATACAGAAGCTGCTGAAGATGCGACCCAGCAGGTCATCGCTGCTGACTGCACCGGTAATCTCGCCCAGCACCTGCTGTGCCTGGCGCAATTCCTCGGCGAGTAATTCTCCGGCCCGCTGCGACTCAAGTTGCTGAATGCCGGTCATGACCAGCTGGCTTGCCAGTTGCAGTGCCTCCAGGTGGCGGCGGCGGGCACTGAAGCCACCATCGCTTTGTTCGTTGTAGCCGGCGCAGTCCTTCAGATGCTTGCGCAGGGCATCGACGCCAGCGTTCGTTTGTGCCGATAGGGCGATGCTGTCGTGCGCGCCATCATCGCATGGCCCGGCATTGCGCCCGCTCAGATCAACCTTGTTGAACACCCGTGTATGCGGCACACCCGTCGGCAACTCCGCCAGGATGTTTTCATCCGCGGCGGTAAAACCGCTCTGGTCGTCGATCACCAGCAGCACCCGGTCAGCTTGGCCCAGCATGTCGCGGGTGCGTTGCATACCGGCCTGTTCCACCGGGTCGTCACTGGCACGCAGGCCGGCGGTATCAATAATGTGCAGCGGCAGGCCATCTATCTGGATATGCTCGCGCAGCAGGTCGCGGGTGGTACCCGGTATCGCCGTGACGATCGCAGCATCACTGCCGGCCAGCACATTCAGCAGGCTGGACTTGCCGGCATTCGGGCGACCGGCAATTACCAGCGTCATGCCATCGCGCAATAGCTGACCCTGCTGCGCACGCGCCAGCGTGTCACTGAAATCTGCCTGCAGGGCGGCCAGCATTTGCTGCAGGGCGGCGTCCGCCAGGAAATCAATTTCTTCCTCGGGAAAGTCGATGGCGGCTTCCACGTAGATACGCACCTGCGTCAGTGCCTCGATCAGGGACTCCACGCGACGGGAGAAATCTCCCTGCAATGAACGCACGGCCGCGCGCGCCGCCTGCGCCGTGCCGCTTTCTATCAGATCGGCAATCGCCTCGGCCTGCGCCAGATCGAGCTTGTCATGCAGGTAGGCGCGTTCGGAAAATTCACCGGGACGGGCAGGGCGCGCACCCAGTGATAACACCCGCTGCAGCAGCAGGTCCAGCACCACCGGGCCACCGTGGCCATGCAGTTCCAGCACCGGTTCGCCGGTAAAGGAGGCCGGCTCGGCAAAGTAGAGCACCAGCCCTGCGTCAATCAGGCTTGCATCGGCGGCCCGGAAACCATGCAGTTCGGCACGCCGTGGCGCAGGCAGGCTACCCAGCAAGGCGCGGGCAATAGCAGGGGTATCGGGTCCGGAGATGCGCACAATGCCGACGCCACCCTGGCCGGGTGGCGTGGCAATGGCAGCAATGGTATCGGTGGCCGGGCTGACCACGGGCGCGAAGGCCGGTTATTTCCCGCCGCGCTCAATGCGCCGCGTGATCATCCACTGCTGGGCAATGGAAAGGGTATTGTTGACCACCCAGTAAAGCACCAGGCCGGACGGGAAAAAGGCAAAAAACACGGTAAAAACGATGGGTAACATCATCATCACCTTGGCCTGGATCGGATCCATCGGTGCCGGATTCAGGCGCTGCTGGATCAGCATGGTAGCGCCCATCAGCAATGGCAGGATGTAGTAGGGGTCCGGCGAGGACATATCCGTAATCCACAGGATAAACGGCGCATGCCGCAGCTCGACACTTTCCAGCAATACCCAGTAGAGGGCGATGAAGACAGGAATCTGTACCACGATGGGCAGGCAGCCACCCAGCGGATTGATCTTCTCCTTCTTGTACATCTCCATCATCGCCTGGTTCATTTTCTGGCGATCATCCCCGTAGCGTTCCTTGAGGGTTTTCATGCGCGGCGCCAGCTTGCGCATATTGGCCATGGATTTATAGCTGGTTTCGGAGAGCTTGTAGAACGCCAGCTTGATCAGGATGGTGACGCAGACGATGGCCCAGCCCCAGTTGCCGAGCAGGCCATGCAGGGTCTTTAACAACCAGAACAGCGGTTGCGCCAGTACTGTTAGCAGCCCGTAGTCCACCGTCAGCTCCAGTCCGGGGGCTAGCTGCTTCATCTCGTCCTGCAATTTTGGACCTATAAATATAGTGGTTTCGTACAATGCGCTGCTGCCGGGGGCGACCTCCCGGTTGGGAGAAATCATGCCGATAACATAGCGGGAGCTGCTCAGCGTGTTGGTGTAATAGCGGTCGGTTTCAGCGCTCGCCGGAATCAGCGCACCGAGAAAATAATGCTGCAGCATCGCAGCCCAGCCATCGGTAATGCTGCGATCTAGTTTCTCATCGAGCATGTCTTCAAATGTTATCTTTTCGTACTTTTCTTCCGGGCTGTAGATGACGCCGCCCATGTAGGTATAGATAAACGAGCTTTGCCCGGTCTCGGCGACCTGGGTACGTTGCAGCTGGCGGTACTGGCGGCCCTGCCATTCTGCAGTGCTGTTGTTGCGTACCTCGTGTTGCAGGCCAACTGCATAACTGCCGCGATGAAAGATATAGCGCTTCACCACTTCGACACCCTCGGGGCTGCGCCAGATCATGGAGACCTGTAGCTCATCAGCATCGTCTGCCATGCGGTAACTGCCTTGCTCCGCCGTGTAGACCACATGGTGGGTCGGCTCGGTGCCGACACTGGCGCGCAGCCCGGACTGGATCACAAACAGGTTTGGCAGGCTGTCGTTGAGTAGCCGGAACGGTGGTGAATCCGGATCAGTGGTGGCCTTGTAGTCAAGCAGATCCGCCTGCCGCAAATCACCGCCGGTGGTGTCTATCTTGATGTGAAACAAATCGGTGGTTACATCAATAAACTGGCCTTTTTTCAGTACATCCGTATCCGGCAGGGCGCGCTCCATGGTGGCCATGTCAGCCGGCGCACCTGGTATATCAGCGGTATCAGCGGAGCCAGCCGGCAGGGCTGTTGCTGTCGCCGGTGACTGTGCATTTTCGACCACCGCTGTCTCGACCTGCGAGGCAGGGCCATAGTCTTCCATCCAGGATTGCCATAACAGCAACACCACGAACGACAGGGCTACAAACAAAAACAGGCGTTGATTATCCATGACTGTGTCCGGTCTCCTTTTCCGGGACCTGATCGATACCACCGGCATGCCAGGGGTGGCAGCGCAACAATCGACGCAACCCCATATACAGGCCACGCAGTACGCCAAAACGCTCAACAGCGGTCATGGCATAACACGAGCAGGTCGGGTAGTAGCGACAGTTGTTACCCAGCCAGGGACTGAGCAGCAGGCGGTAAGCATTAATTAGTTGGATGATGAACCAGCGCATTTTTCAATCAGTTTTATCCAGAGCTTCTCAAGAGCCTTGTCCAGATCCCGTGCAGGGCAGGCTGAAATCCCGTTACGTCCAAGCACCACGATATCCAGCGGCTGCAGGCGCGTTTGCCAATGCCGAAAACTTTCCCGGGTGACACGCTTGATGCGATTTCTTGCTACCGCCGTGCTTGCCACCTTGCGGGATATTGCCAACCCGAGGCGCGGATACTGCAACTGGTTGGGAACCGCCAGCAACGTCATCCAGCTGTTATTCAGTCGGTAACAGCCGCCTTTAAAAACGTGCTGGTAATCTGCCGGCTCGGTGAGTCGCACCCGCCGCGGAAAGCGCGCTGCGCCGGGACACAAGGGTAAGGGGTCAGACAGACAACCGGGCCCGGCCCTTGGCACGACGGGCATTGATAACACGACGGCCATTCTTGGTGGCCATACGGGCACGAAAACCGTGGGTACGGTTACGCTTCAGTTTGCTGGGTTGAAAAGTTCTTTTCATGGCTCGCTGCTTCTAAATGTTTTCTCAATTAAAAATCACGCCTTGGCAGGCGCGAAAAGGGCGCAAAGAGTACAGTTTCCGGAGGTGCGATGTCAAGATTATACAGACTCAATATCTTCGCATCAGGGTGTGGATAACTTTTTTCGACAGGTATAGACTCCCCATCCTGCTTTCGCAGACAATAAAAAAATACAGGGGATACATCTGGTGGAAGGTACGCTCTGGCAACAATGTCTGGTTCGACTTGAAAATGAGCTGCCCGAACAACAATTCAACACCTGGATACGCCCGCTGCACGCAGTTGAAAACGGTGAAGACCTGCAGTTGCTGGCGCCCAATCAATTTGTTCTCGACTGGGTTCGCAAACATCATTTCAAGACTATTTCACAAACACTGCATGATCTGGGTCCGGGTGCAGACACCCAGCTCAAGCTGGAGATAGGCAGCAGCAAGAAAGCGGTTCTGGCCAAGTCGCCAGTCACTGCCAGCCAGGCAAGCAGTGTCGCAAAAGCTGCTCAGGTACCATGTAAAAGCAATCTCAATCCGGATTTCACCTTTGAAACCTTTGTTTCCGGAAAATCAAATCAGCTGGCCCGGGCGGCCTCTATGCAGGTCGGTGAAAATCCCGGTGGTGCCTACAACCCGTTATTCATTTATGGCGGTGTCGGGCTGGGCAAAACCCACCTGATGCACGCCGTCGGCAACATGATCGTTGCCAACAAACCGGAGGCGCGCGTCGTCTACCTGCACTCTGAACGCTTTGTGGCAGACATGGTGAAGGCGCTGCAACACAATGCCATTAATGAGTTTAAAAACTATTACCGTACCGCGGATGCGCTGCTCATTGACGATATCCAGTTCTTCGCCAAGAAAGAACGTTCTCAGGAAGAATTCTTTCATACTTTCAATGCCTTGCTTGAAGGTCAACAGCAGGTCATTCTGACCTGTGACCGCTATCCCAAGGAAGTGGATGGTCTTGAAGACCGCCTCAAATCACGTTTTGGCTGGGGCCTGACAGCAGCAATAGAACCGGCTGAACTGGAAACCCGCGTTGCCATTCTGATGACCAAGGCAGCCCAGAGCGATCTCGAATTGCCGAGTGATGTCGCTTTTTTTATTGCGCAGCACATTCAGTCCAACATCCGTGAACTGGAAGGAGCCCTGCGCCGCGTAGCTGCCAGTGCCCGCTTTACCGGACAGGCCATCAATATCGAGCTTGCCAGGGAAGCATTACGTGATTTGCTGGCTTTGCAGGACAAGCTGGTGACGATCAGTAACATTCAGAAAGTTGTCGCCGAGTACTACAAGATACGTGTCGCTGATTTGTTGTCGCCGCGTCGCAGTCGTTCCATTACACGGCCGCGACAGCTTGCCATGGCACTGGCAAAACAGTTGACCACGCACAGCCTGCCGGAAATAGGTGATGCCTTTGGCGGCCGTGATCACACCACCGTGCTGCATGCGACACGCAAGGTGGTTGAGTTACGCGACAGCGATAGCCGCATCAACGAGGACTTTAATAACCTGTTGAGAACCCTGACTGCATAAGGTGGATAACTTGTGGATAAAAAATACCGGTAAACTTATCCTTTGTTATCCACAGCTTTCCAACAGTCCTTACGGTGTTCTGTACCCCTGTTTATTATTAACATAACAAATTGATTAATATATAATTTATTAGCTTATCAACAGATTTTTCGTTGCCTAATTATTGTAACAATAGAACTTCTAACTTAAAAATTTATTAATTAAATATTATGAAATTCAGTATCCAAAGAGAAGATTTTCTTAAGCCCTTGCAGCAGGTCATTGGTGTGGTAGAACGCCGACAAACACTACCGGTTCTTGGTAATGTGTTAATCAATGCAAGCAAGAAAAGTGTTCGCTTGACATCGACGGATCTGGAAGTAGAACTGCAGTCACACGTCAATGTTGCCGTCACCGAGATCGGTGACATTACCCTGCCGGCACGTAAACTGCTGGATATCTGTCGTACTTTACCGGCAGAGGCGCAACTGGATATTTCCATAAAAAACGATCGTGCCCTGATACGTTCCGGCAAGAGTCGTTTTACCCTGTCGACCCTGCCGGCAACTGAATTTCCGGTCATCGATAAAATCAAAAGTGCACGCAAGTTTGCTGTGCAGGAAAAAGCCTTGCATAACCTGATAGAACGTACTGCCTTTGCAATGGCGCAGCAGGATGTTCGCTATTATCTGAATGGTTTGATGCTGGAGCCAAGTGGCGGCACTTTGCGTGCGGTAGCAACAGACGGACATCGACTGGCGATGTGCGAACTGGCAGTTGATGTCGGTGACGGCATCGATCAACAAGTGATTGTGCCGCGCAAGGGAGTGCAGGAACTGCACCGTCTGCTGGAACAGAAAGAAGCAGAGATTCAGGTCGAAATTGGAAGTAACCATATTCGTATCACAACCGATGAACTGCGTTTTACTTCCAAGTTAATCGATGGACGTTTTCCTGATTACACGCGTGTGATGCCCAAGAATGCCGATAAACGTTTACAGATTAATCGCGACCTGTTGCGCCAGGCACTGACGCGTACCTCTATTTTATCGAACGAGAAATATCGCGGTATCCGGCTTGATTTATCAGAAAATAATATTAAAATTCAAGCACATAACCCAGAAAAAGAAGAGGCTGTAGAGGAGCTGGATGCAAGCTATGACCATGAAGATATGGTGATTGGCTTCAATGTGACCTATTTGCTGGATGTTCTGAATGCGATTGATACAGACGATGTAGAGGTGTTTCTGTGTGATGGCAACAGCAGCGTTTTGATCAACAAACCGGCAGCTACCGATTGCCGTTACGTTGTCATGCCAATGCGTCTCTAGCAATTTTTTTAGCTGGCCCGCAATATTGTTTCTCTGAAAATTTTGTCCCGGCCAGCCACTGCCATACCGGAATGTTCCATGGGATTGCAGTCACTGGAAATCCAGGATTTTCGTAATATCGTTTCTGCCTCGCTGCAATTTTCAGCAGGGCTAAATCTTGTCTGCGGTGAAAACGCAGCGGGCAAAACCAGTCTGCTGGAAGCGATCTATTGTCTGGGACGGGTACGATCGTTTCGTACATCGATTGCGGCGCAACCCATACGTGATGGTCAAGCTGCCTTTCGATTGGTGGGGCGGGTGTTGTCTCACCAGGGGCGTGAGATCCCGATCGGTCTCGAGCGCCAGAAGCAGGGGCTAAAAGTCCATTTCGACAGGCAACCCATTCGACGGCTTTCGGATCTGGCTGGCAGTTTCCCGGTGCAGGTCTTGAGTGGTGATACTCCAACTATATTGAATGGTGGCCCCCGTTATCGGCGCCAGTCGCTGGATTGGGCGTTGTTTCACGTGGAACAAGCCTATCGGGAGGTTTGGCAACGCTATACACGTGCGCTACGGCAGCGTAATGCAGCGCTGCGCGCACAGTCGCCAGTGAAGCAGGTGATTACCTGGGATGCCGAGTTGCTGGATGCTGCCGTACAGATCCATACGTTTCGTGAAAAATATTTCGAAGCGCTCGCGCTTCACGTGCACGCAGAAATGAAGATGCTGCTACCCGACATGGAAGTGAGTCTGCGCTACCAGCCAGGATGGCCCGCAAATGTTGCCTTGTCTGATGCCTTGTCCCAGTCACTGGACAAGGACCGCGCACAGGGTTTTACCCAATACGGACCACACCGCGCTGATTTCAGTCTGCAAGTGAATGGAAAGGGCGTGGTATCGCATTGTTCCCGTGGCCAGCAAAAAGCGGTGGTGGTGTGTTTTATGCTGGCACAGGTTCAATTACAGCAAGATCAATCAACGCCCATGGGAGCCTTTCTGCTGGATGATTTGACCAGCGAGCTGGATGTGCCACATCAACAGCGGGTGCTGTCTGCCTTGCGTGATCTGGATAGCCAGGTGTTTGTCTCGGCGATTGATCCCGAGACCGTTGAAGTGGCGGATTGGCCCGCAGTAAAAAAGTTTCACGTGGAACATGGCGAGATACAGGAAGTGGTATAATCCCAGACTTTATGCGCAAGGTGCGCGGGCAGTGCGATAAACGAGTATCCAGGACACCAGAAGATGGCTGAAGAAAACGCATATACCTCCTCGAATATTAAAGTTTTAAAGGGTTTGGATGCAGTTCGCAAACGCCCGGGAATGTACATAGGCGATACCGATGACGGCACCGGCTTGCATCATATGGTGTTCGAAGTGGTTGATAATTCCATTGATGAGGCGCTGGCCGGTCATTGCAGTGAGATTACGGTTACCTTGCACGGTGATAACTCGGTAACAGTGAGTGACGATGGTCGCGGTATTCCCGTCGATATGCACCCGGAAGAGGGTATTTCCGCAGCAGAAGTCATCATGACGGTACTGCATGCCGGCGGCAAGTTTGATGATAATTCCTACAAGGTCTCCGGTGGGCTGCATGGCGTAGGCGTGTCAGTCGTCAACGCCTTGTCTGAAAGTCTAACGCTGAAGATACAGCGCGATGGCAAGGTTTATACCCAGGACTATTCTTTGGGTGAGCCGCAGGCACCGCTGGCCGCAACCGGCGAGACACAGCTGACGGGCACGGAAATTCATTTCACACCCAGTAAAGAAATCTTTGCCATCACCGAGTTTCACTATGAAATTCTTGTCAAACGCCTTAGAGAGCTGTCTTTCCTGAACTCCGGGGTGCGCATTCGTCTCACCGATGAGCGTAATGACAAGCAAGATATATTTGAGTACCAGGGCGGTATCAGGGCGTTTGTGGAACATCTGAACCTGAAAAAAACACCGCTGCATCCGACGGTATTTTACTTCACCAGCGAGAAGGATGATGTCGGTGTGGAGTTGGCAATGCAGTGGAATGATTCCTACCAGGAAAATATCTTTTGTTTCACCAACAATATTCCGCAGCGTGATGGCGGTACGCACCTGGCCGGATTTCGTGGCGCACTGACGCGGACACTGAACCAGTACATGGAAAAAGAAGGCCTGATGCGCAAGGCCAAGGTTGCTACCACCGGCGATGATGCCCGTGAAGGACTGACCGCCGTGCTGTCGGTGAAGGTGCCGGATCCCAAGTTTTCATCACAGACCAAGGACAAGCTGGTGTCATCCGAGATCAAGGGGATCGTTGAATCTACCGTGGGTGATAAATTCAGCAGTTACCTGATGGAGTGTCCGTCTGAGGCCAAGGCCATTACCGGCAAGATTATCGATGCGGCCCGCGCCCGCGAGGCGGCGCGCAAAGCGCGTGAAATGACGCGTCGCAAGGGTGCGCTTGATATTGCCGGTTTACCCGGTAAGCTGGCCGATTGTCAGGAACGCGACCCGGCCTTGTCTGAACTGTTCCTGGTGGAGGGCGATTCAGCCGGTGGTTCTGCCAAGCAGGGACGCGACCGGCGTACCCAGGCGATCCTGCCTCTGAAGGGAAAAATTCTGAACGTTGAAAAGGCGCGTTTCGACAAGAT
Source organism: uncultured Gammaproteobacteria bacterium (assembly GCA_905480305.1). Lineage (GTDB taxonomy): Bacteria > Pseudomonadota > Gammaproteobacteria > UBA9214 > UBA9214 > UBA9214. The sequence continues at coordinate 9,224 of CAJQPV010000073.1, forward strand.
GCTTTCATCCGTCGAGGTTGGCACCCTGATCACGGCGCTCGGTTGCGGTATCGGTCGCGAGGAGTTCAATCCCGATAAACTGCGCTATCACCGCATTATTATCATGACGGATGCCGACGTCGATGGTTCGCATATTCGCACCCTGCTGTTGACTTTTTTCTACCGGCAGATGCCGGAACTGATCGAGCGCGGTTATATTTATATTGCCCAGCCACCACTCTACAAAATAAAAAAAGGCAAGCAAGAACAATATGTTAAGGACGATATGGCGTTGAATGCACTGCTCCTCTCTGGTGCTATCAACAAGGCCCAGTTGTATGTGAATCCGGAGGCACCGCCGTTGTCAGGTCCGGCCCTGGAGA
>CAJQPV010000074.1 GCA_905480305.1 uncultured Gammaproteobacteria bacterium
GAGTTTTTTCTGGAAGGCCTGGTGTTTTTTATCATCCTGTGGCTGTTTTCGCGGAAACCCCGGCCGACTATGGCAGTCTCCGGCCTGTATCTGATATGTTACGGTGTGTTCCGTTTCGCGGTTGAATTCGTGCGTGTGCCGGATGCGCATATTGGTTTTCTCGCGCTCGACTGGGTGACCATGGGGCACCTGTTGTCATTCCCGATGATTGTTATCGGTGTGATATTTTTTGTGTATGCCTACCGGCGTAGCGACGGGAAAATCAGCTGGTAACGGTTACCCGTCAGGCAGCAAAAAGAATCCCTTCTCCTTCCGGGAGAAGGCCAGGAAGCGGGGATTTAGTCAGGTAATCATCGAATTTATTCCCTCTCCCCAACCCTCTCCCGGAGGGAGAGGGCGTTAACGGGACAGCGGCGACAATAAACCATGAAACAATATCTCGATCTCATGCGCCACGTGCGCGACCACGGTACCCGCAAGGAAGACCGCACCGGTACCGGAACGGTCAGTGTGTTTGGTTACCAGATGCGTTTTAACCTGGCTGACGGCTTTCCGCTGGTAACCACCAAGAAATGCCACCTGCGCTCTATCATTCATGAGCTGTTGTGGTTTCTGAAGGGTGACACCAACCTGCGCTACCTGCGTGACAACAAGGTCACTATCTGGGACGAATGGGCCGACGAGAACGGCGACCTCGGTCCTGTGTATGGCTATCAATGGCGCTCATGGCCAACCGCTGCCGGTGGCAGTATTGACCAGATTAGCCAGGTGATTGAACAGCTTAAAAACAACCCGGATTCACGGCGTATTATTGTCAGTGCCTGGAATGTTGCGGACATTGAGAATATGGCATTGCCGCCGTGCCATGCGTTTTTTCAGTTTTATGTGGCCGATGGCAAGCTGTCCTGCCAGTTGTATCAGCGCAGCGCAGATATCTTTCTGGGCGTGCCGTTTAATATTGCTTCCTATGCATTACTGACCATGATGCTGGCACAGGTGAGCGGACTTGAGGCCGGCGATTTTATACACACTTTCGGTGATGCACACCTGTACCTGAACCACCTGGAGCAGGCAGAGCTGCAATTGTCGCGTACACCGCACAAGTTGCCCGTCATGCACATTAACCCGGAGGTGGAAGACTTGTTCGCCTTTTGCTACGAGGATTTCGAGCTGCAGGGCTACGCAGCTGATCCGCATATCAAGGCACCTGTTGCCGTTTAGAATCACAAATGGCAGTTCAGTAAATCCTCCGTCTCTAAAAAGTTAACCCCCTTCCCTGAGAGGGAGGGAGTTAAACGATCGAATTAGCAGTAGAGCATTTTATGAAGATATCAATTATTGTTGCCATGGACAGTAACGGCGTTATCGGCAAGGACAACGAGTTGCCCTGGCATTTGCCGGCTGACCTGCAACACTTCAAGAAGACCACCATGGGCAAGCCGATTCTTATGGGGCGCAAGACCTGGGAGTCGATCGGCCGACCATTACCCGGACGGACCAATATTGTTATCACCCGCGACAGCGACTATCAGGCAGACGGTTGTATAGTGGTGAACTCAATTGATGCAGCCATGGCAGCAGCCGGTGAGCAGGATGAGGTGATGGTGATTGGCGGTGCCGAGTTCTACCGGCAGGTGCTGCCGCGTGCCGACACACTTTACCTGACACGTATTCACGCAAGCTTTGACGGTGATACGGTTTTCCCCGGGTTGCATGCGGCCGACTGGCGTGAAGTTGAACGCAGTGACCAGTCAGCGGATGAAAAAAATCCGCACGACTACAGTTTTATCCGGCTCGAGCGGGTGACTGCCGCCTGATTACTTATGCCGGTGTCTGTTCTCCGGCACAGGGCAGGCTGAACCATTGCGGTGTTGTATCAAGCCGCAGCGCCGTTAGTTCACCGCCCCACAGGCAGGCGGTATCCAGCGGGAACACACCGGGGTCATCGCGTTTGCCCAGCGTAGACCAGTGACCAAAGACGATATTCAGGTCGCTGCTTTTACGCTCCGCTAATTCAAACCACGGATGAAATTCAGCAGGCTGGCTGCCGGGTGGGCCCTTGTATTTAAGCTTAAGGCGACCCTCGTCGTCACAGAAACGCAGTCGCGTCAGGCAGTTCACGGTAAATCGCATGCGTTTCCAGCCGCTCAATTCATCTGACCAGCGGCGTGGTTTATTGCCGTACATGTGTTCAATGAAGTCGACAACACGGTCACTGCGCAACATGGTTTCCACTTCCTGTGCACACTGCCTGGCAAGTTTTAAATCCCACTGTGGCGGCAGTCCGGCGTGGACCATGGTGTAGCCAAGCGCGGCGTCATGATGCAGCAGTGGTTGCTGCCGCAGCCAGTCGATCAGTTCATCCCGGTCCGGCGCATTGAGAATGGCATCCAGCGTATGGTCGTCCGATTCGATCGGATGGCCATATGCGGCAGCAATTAAATGCAGGTCATGGTTGCCCAGTACGCTGATCGCGCGCTTGCCAAGTCCCTTGATGAAGCGCAGTGTTTCCAGTGACTTTGGTCCGCGGTTAACCAGGTCGCCGGCAAACCACAGGTGGTCATGTTGTGGACTAAATTGGATGGACTCAAGCAGTGCCTGCAGTTCATCGAAGCAGCCCTGGATATCGCCGATGGCGTAGACGGCCATATGGTCTGCAGGAAGGCCTAGTGCAGGGTGCGTGGAATCGCGAGCGTGAAGGGCGGTATTTCAGCATCAAATTCATCACCGTTATCGGTGACCATCTGGTAGCTGCCCTGCATGCTGCCAACCGGCGTGGTGATCATGGCGCCGCTGGTGTATTGGAAACCCTCGCCAGGTTTCAGATGCGGCTGCTCTCCGACAACGCCTTCACCTTTTACTTCCTGGATATTGCCGTAGGCGTCCGTGATCAGCCAGTGACGCGACAATAGCTGTGCGGGTTCGCCGCCTTCATTGCGAATGGTAATGGTGTAGGAAAAAACGTAGCGCTCGCTCTCGGGTTCAGACTGCCCCTCAACGTAGTCGGTTTTTACCTCAACCGTGATGTGATGTTGCTTGTCAATTTCCATAGTCATAGTGACCAGTTTGCCAGATTTTCAGGGGCAAAGGATACCCTCTCTCCGACGAAGTGACAAAATGATGACTTCTATTGCGCTGATAAGCGGCGTTATTTTTTCTCCCGGGAGCTCACGCTTTGCAAAATGCTGTCTATAGTTAACAGCAGGTGTGGCGTCAGCAAAAACACTTCGGAGCTGTGATGTATCTGATAACAAAAGAAAACGGTGATTTGGTGGAGGTGCTTGATATTTCAGCGCTTGTGGATCCATGCCGGGATGAAATGCCCGGCAGGTACCCTTTGT
>CAJQPV010000075.1 GCA_905480305.1 uncultured Gammaproteobacteria bacterium
ATAAACTCCACGCCCTTTTGCACTGCATTGGCGCTGACAAATACCGCCAGGTCAACGCTGTCCAGCTCGTCCGACAGCGCTTCCAGCTGGTACAGGCTCAACGGATCGAGGATTTCAATGGTGGGTAATCGAATGGCCTCAAAGCCGCCAGCTTCAAGCAGGCTGCACAACTGTGCGGCCTGTGCCGCAGGCCGTGTTACCAGCAACCGCGGTTTATTATGTGTCATGCAACAATGCGTCGAGTATCGGCCGGGCACCGCGCGACAGCAAATCATCTGCCAACTGTTTGCCAATTGCGGCAGCTTGCTGCACCGGGCCACTGATATCGCCGTGAATAATCTCGCTGCCATCCGCTCGTCCGACCAGGCCGCGCAGCTCGATAGCGTTGGCGTTGATCACCGAGTAGCCGGCAACCGGTGCCTGGCAGCCGCCGGCAAGCGTTGCATTCATGGCACGTTCCGCCGTGGTTCGTTGCAGGGTTTCTTCATGGTTGAGGGGGGCAATCAACGCCTTCACCCACTCATCGTCACAACGGCATTCAATGCCAATCACGCCCTGTGCAATCGCCGGCAACATCAGCTCCGGGGCCAGCGCAGAGGTAATGCGTGCTGCCATCCCCAGCCGTTTCAACCCGGCACATGCCAGCACGATGGCATCGTAGTCACCCGCATCGAGCTTTCCCAGCCGGGTACCGACGTTGCCGCGCAGGTCGAGGATCCGCAGATCCGGGCGGCGGGCACGCAACTGGCACTGGCGTCGCAAGCTGGACGTGCCCACCCGGGCAGCATCGGGCAATGCATCGACCGCAGCGAATTCATTGGAAACAAAGGCATCCTGCGGGTCCTCACGTTCCAGAATCGCACCGATACAGAGTCCCTCGGGTAACTCGGCCGGCACATCTTTCATCGAATGCACCGCAATATCGGCACGGTCTTCCAGCATGCCCTGTTCAAGTTCCTTCACGAACAGGCCCTTGCCCCCGATTTTTGCCAGCGGGCTGTCGAGAATACGATCCCCCTGGGTGCTCATGGTAAGCAGTTCAACCTGCAAACCGGCATGCAGCTCCATCAGGCGCGAGCGCACATGCTCCGCCTGCCACAATGCCAGTGGGCTTTTACGGGTTGCAATACGCAGCAGATCTGTTGACATAAGCAGCTAACCAGTCACTAATTAACGGATGATGAAACCTCCATTATACAAGCCTGCTGTTTTCGGGTGTGCCTTATTATGGCTGCTCGCGTGTTCATTACAGGCCGAGGTACGCGTCCCGGTTGCCCATGACCTGCAGCAGCAGGGCCGCCAGGCGCAATCCCGGCAACTGCCGATCATGCTGACCTTTTCAGCGGATGACTGCAGCTACTGCGAGCTGCTGGAAGAGGATTTTCTGCAACCCATGCTGCTGAGTGGCGAATACGGAGATCGCGCCATCATCCGCAAGCTGATCCTCGATGACGGCTCCAGCGTCAGTGACTTTTCCGGCCGGGACATCGAGGCAACGCGGCTCTCGGACCAGTACCGGGTATTTGTCACACCAACGATTTTATTCATCGATGGCGAGGGCCGGGAACTGGCTGAACGGATTGTCGGCATCAACACACCGGAACTGTTTGGCGGCTACCTGGATGCCTGTATCGACACGGCGCTCGCCAGCATCAGGAATCCGGCTGCGCTGGCAACCCTGCACGGCTGCCGCCTGCAAAACCCGCAGCAGCGCTAGCTCTGCAGCGCCTTTACCAGCTGACGAATCTCGGCGGCATGGCGGCGACTGACCTCCAGCGTCTGCGCAACACCCTGCAGCTGCACCTGTACACGGCCCTCTGCGTCCTTTGTTACGCCGGTGATATAGCGTCTCGCCACCAGCGCATTGCGATGTATGCGTGCAAACTGATCGGCAAATTCCTGCTCCAGACCTTTCAGCGTTTCCTCGATCAACACCTGCGCATCTGCCGTACACACCGTCACATATTTCTGGTCTGCAAGAAAATAGCGAACCTCATCCAGTGCGACCAGCTGCAGACTGCCGCGCACATTGACGCAAATCCGCTGCCGTTGCCCGGACTGCTGTTCGGCCGCCTGCAGCGAAGCTGCCTGCACGCGCGTCAGGCGCCGCGCATGCTGCAGCGCCTCCACCAGCCGTTCCTGCCGCACCGGTTTTAACAGGTAATCCACCGCGTGGATATCAAACGCCTGCAGGGCATAGTCATTGTAAGCGGTGGTAAAAATAATCGCCGGCGGCTGCTCCAGTGACTGCAGATGCTGCGCCGCTTCCAGACCGTCCATGCCTGGCATGCGAATATCCATCAGTAATATGTCCGGTTCAGCCTGCTCGGCCAGTGCCAGCGCCTCTGTGCCATTGGCAGCATCACCACAGCTGCTATAGCCGTCTATCGACTCCAGCATCGCCTGCAGGCGTGCACGTGCCGGTGCTTCGTCGTCAACAATCAGGACTTTCATGACGCGGCTGCCTGCGGAAAATGCATGACGACCTTATACACGCCCGCCGTCAGTGTTGACACCAGGCTGGCACTGTCACCAAAGATAATCTGCAATCGCTGACGAATATTTTCCTGTGCAATACGGTGGCCTGCCGGCTGTTCACCCGCTGCTTCGGACAATACCGGGTTACTGATAGCAATCGTCACAAAGCCATCCCGGCAGTGACCGTCAACCTGAATGGTACCGCCCTCCGGCAGGCGCTCAATGCCGTGATAAATGGCATTTTCCAGTAACGGCTGCAGTATCAAGGGCGGCAACATGGTAGTTGGCGGCACGCCATCCATGTCCCATTCCACCGCCAGACGCTCACCCAGACGCAAGGCCTCGATGCTGAGATAGCGCCGCGCCAGCGTCAGCTCCTCAGCCAGCGTCGCCTGCTGTTGCGAATTATTCAAGGAGGCACGAAACAGGTCTGACAGGTCCTCGATGGCGGCTTCGGCGGCTTCCGGCGCCGAGCGTATCAGGGCCGCGATGGTATTCATGCTGTTAAACAGGAAGTGCGGCCGGATACGCGCCTGCAACGCCTGGATGCGTGCCCGCGCCTCTGCCTTTAACTGCTGGCGCCACTGGAACTGCACATACAAATAGCGCAGCACAATGGCAGCAATCACAGTGCTAATGGTCAGGTTGCGCAACAGGAATGTTGCATGCAGGTCGACGCTAATTTCCGGAAACATGGTACTGGCAAGCATCAGCCAGAAAGCCAGTTCACTGACCACGGCCGTCACCAGCAGCACCAGTAGATAGCTGACTCCCGCCGCAATCTGGTTGCCCATACGCGCCAGCATGGGCCGGCAGATACACAGCATCGCTGCGCTGGTTAGCGCAATCCACTGCATAAACAGCGAGATCAGGCCGAGATTTCCCCAGGCATTCTGCATAACACCCGGGCTCACCAGGGTAAT
>CAJQPV010000076.1 GCA_905480305.1 uncultured Gammaproteobacteria bacterium
GCTGTTTTAACAAGGAAATGCGGATCCTCGACGACATCAAGCGACAGATTAGCCTGCCTGGCTGTTGCCTCCAGGGCTGCCTGCACCCGCGCATCACCGGCCTGCAACATGGCAATCTGTTGCGGCGGACTATCTTGCAGATCTGCGGCCAGCGCCGCCGCCAGCGAGTGATGGCTGTGTGAATCCAGCGTCAGGTAGCGTACCGTGATACCGCGTGCCCGCAGGCTGTCGCGATAGTGCCGCATAGCCGCAAGGAACAATACGATTCGTGCCTTGTGACTCCAGACGTGCGTCGCTTCCTCGCGAACCTCCGCCATGAAGACGAGATCGCATTCGGGGTCGAGCGCCTCGATCAGCGGATGGTGGGGATCAAGCTGGTCACCCAGAATGACCACCAGTCGGCGTAGTTTTTGTTTGGCAGATTTTTTCACGGCTGTTCTCTGGCTGCGAGTTGCAGGTCAAGCAGCCCGGCAAGGCCGCCATGAACCTGTTGCCAAAATTGACACACCCTGCAACACAACACCCCGCAGGGCGTTATGCACACAGGGGCGCCAATGACTCAGCTATCCGTAGCCCCATCCTCTACAACCACACTGCCCGTCATGGATGGATGTATTCCGCAGTAATAGTTGTAAAGACCGCCTTTATTGAACGTATGGCTATAGGTTTGACCATTATAAAGGGTGCTTGAATGGAGACCGTCTACGTTGCCGCTGATGGTATGCGGCATGGGGCTCTCGTGTACCCAGGTCACTGTCGTGCCCGGACTGACTCTGATGCTCGCCGGCTCGAAACGCATGCCGTTTATACGCACCGTGATGTTTTCAACAGCCGCATCGTTGTCACTACCCGCACTGGTCGGGATGGGCTGTTCAGCCTGTGCGACAACCGCCGCCGGCCTGCCCTGCCAAGGGCTCATTGGTCGATTGTACGGTGCAGCCATCATGCCCGCATACGGCGCAGCACCACCATTGTATGCATTCGGCATTCTCTGCCGATAGTAGCCTGCTTGTGGCCCCATTGGACTGTGCGGGTAGTAACCCCGGGCCATGTTCTGATTGTTCATGCAACCGGGCCCGGCCAGGATTACTTCTGGCGCGATCAGTGCCGCCGCTGTCAGTGAAACGACGACACCAGCACGCCTGCCAGTCTTGATGAAATTTTTCATGATCTTCTCCTGTGACATCCGATGGAATTAAACACTCGCAGGATCCCGCGGTGTTACCTGCATCTTATACAATAGTTGTACATATTTGTACAGTTATTGTATACTTTTTATTCGGAGTACAAACATGCCGAAAAGTAAGCTCGATCACCCTCATTGAAACATGGTGTACATAGCACCTCTATTAATAAGCGGAGCACCGACCATGCAGAAGTCACAGTCCACCGCCTCGTCGGTGCCACGCAGCCGACTGGAGCGACTGGCACACCTTGGCGGACTTGCCGGCAGAGTCGCTGGAGGCATGCTCGCCGAGGGCATTCGTCAGGTGGCAAAGGGCAATATGCCGCGCGCATCCGACCTGATATTGACCCCCGCCAACACCCAACGCGTTGCCGATAAATTGTCGGAACTGCGCGGCGCCGCCATGAAGGTGGGGCAACTGCTGTCCATGGATGCCGGCGATATTCTCCCGGCCGAACTGACCGCTATTCTCGCCAGCTTGCGCGCCGATGCCAGGCCCATGCCCATGAGCGAAGTGGTTACGGTGATGCAGCAGTCTTTCGGCCTGGGGTGGGAGAACCACTTCAAGCGCTTCTCGTTCACGCCGCTGGCGGCGGCATCCATCGGACAGGTGCATGCGGCGCTATCGCAAAGCGGTCGGCAGCTGGCAATGAAGATTCAGTATCCGGGAATCCGCCAGAGTATCGATAGCGATGTGGATAATGTCGCCACGCTGCTGAATGTTTCGCGCCTGGTCCCCGACGGCCTTGACCTGCAACCCCTGCTGCAGGAGGCCAAACGCCAGCTTCATGAAGAAGCCGACTACCTGCTGGAGGCCGGACACCTGCAACGCTTCGCGCTTGCGCTGGAAGACACGCCCGAGTTGCTGGTACCCGGTGTTGATGAGAGCCTCACCCGGGAGAACATCCTTGCCATGGACTTCCTGGAGGGAGAACCCATCGAATCCCTGACCACTGCCAGTCAGGCGACACGGGATCGAGTCGTGGAATTGCTGCTCGAGTTGCTGTTCCGTGAGCTGTTCGAGTTCAGGATGATTCAAACTGATCCAAACTTTGCCAACTATCTTTATAACACCGAGACCCAACAACTGGGGCTGCTCGACTTCGGCGCCACCCGGCTTTATCCCGTCGCAGTCACCGAGTGCTACCGGGGATTGCTCGAGGCGGCATTACGCGAAGACCATGCGGCCATGTCCGGGCACGCGCAGAAGATTGGCTATTTCAAGAAGGACATCCACGCACACCAGCGCGCGAAGGTAATGGAGCTGTTCGTTTTAGCCACCGAGCCGGCCCGAACATGCGGACGCTTTGACTTTGGCGCGAGCGACCTGGCCGGGCGCATTCGCGACGCCGGCATGGCACTCAGCTTTGAACAGGGCTACTGGCATACACCTCCCGCAGATGCGGTCTTCCTGCATCGCAAGCTGGGCGGATTGTACTTGCTGGCCGCGCGCCTGCGTGCGAAAGTCGACGTACGTATTATCCTTGAACGGTATCTGCATCATGAGTGATTCCTTGAATCCAGAACCCCGTATGCAACTTAAATTTCACGTCAGTTGCACCCTGGCAGCCATACTGCTGCTGGCTGGTTGCAGCAGCTCGCCCGGCAAACCACAAAACCAGCAGCTATTACCGGAATGCGGCTGGCTACCAAATTGCGTTAACAGTCAATCCGGCCGTGGTGCACAAGCCAGCGCGCCGCTCAGCGCGAGTGCACAGCAGTGGCAGCAATTAAAAGCGTGGATTGCACAACAGCAAGATTGGGAAGTTATCGTCAATGACAGTCATTTCATGCAGGCGATTGTCAAAACATCGACACTGAGATTCCGTGACGATGTGCAATTGCTGTTTCTTCCCGATGAACAAATCATTCATGTGCGATCTTCTTCCCGACTTGGCTTGAGCGACCTGGGCACCAATGCAAGACGCGTCGAAACACTTCGAGAACAACTCATGCAGGAGACAGTGCAATGAGCACACAACCCCCTGTAGTGGCTCAGCATGCTGATCCGGTTCGTCCGATGGTCTTCTACGATGGCGGCTGTCCGTTGTGTCGCCGCGAGATCGCCCACTATCGCCGCATCGACAGCGCGGAGAGGTTACGCTGGGTGGATGCTCTGAAG
>CAJQPV010000077.1 GCA_905480305.1 uncultured Gammaproteobacteria bacterium
CGCCTCTCCTGAAGGAAGTAGAAGGCCTCGGTGAACAGCTTAAAAGCAGGGAAGACGAACTCGCCACTGTACAAGCAGAACTCAACGACATACTGCTGGGCATCCCCAACATTCCGCATGCAACAGTTCCCGAGGGTAAAGGCGAGGAAGATAACCAGGAATTCAGAACCTGGGGTAAACCGCCGCAGTTTGATTTTGAAGCAAAGGACCACGTTGACCTGGGAGAACAGCTTGGACAAATTGATTTTGAAACGGCTGCCAAATTAACCGGCTCACGTTTCTGCGTCATACAGGGACCACTGGCACAGCTTCACCGGGCGCTGATCCAGTTCATGCTGGATACCCATACTCGCGTGCATGGCTACCGCGAAGTCTATGTCCCTTACCTGGTCAACAGTGACAGTCTCAAAGGCACAGGGCAGCTGCCAAAGTTCGAAGAAGACCTGTTCAAAATGGAAGGGGAGTCCGGCTACTACCTGATACCTACTGCAGAGGTCCCGGTTACCAACCTGGCGCGCGACAGCATCATTGATGCTGAAGCATTGCCAATACGCTACACCGCGCATACACCGTGTTTTCGCTCTGAAGCCGGCTCCTATGGAAAAGATACGCGCGGTATGATCCGCCAGCACCAGTTTGAAAAGGTTGAGATGGTGCAGTTGGTTCGTCCCGGAGACTCTTATGAAGCACTGGAACAATTAACCACTCATGCGGAAAACATCCTGCAGACGCTCAAGCTTCCATATCGCGTAGTGACACTTTGTACCGGTGATACGGGTTTCTCTGCAGCCAAGACCTATGACCTTGAGGTATGGCTCCCCGGGCAGCAAAAATATCGTGAGATTTCCTCTTGCAGTAATTTTGAAGCCTTCCAGGCACGCCGCATGCAGGCGCGCTGGCGCAATCCGGAAACCGGCAAGCCGGAACTGTTGCATACAGTCAATGGTTCAGGACTTGCTGTCGGGCGCACACTGGTTGCCGTTATGGAAAACTATCAACAGGCAGATGGTTCAATTGTTATCCCGGATGTCCTGCAAAACTATATGGGCGGTCTGGATATCCTGAAATAACATGCACAATAAACCCGGCTGACAGCTTCGTCCTGCACTGAACGGGTCGTATACAGGATGTAATTTCATGCCAGGAGTTGATCAAATACGCAGTAACAATGCCGCCGGCAAGTATTTCAGTACCGCAATATCAACGAACTGGTATGCAGGCTGGTTATCTTTGCTGCTGCTGATTTTCCCGTATTCCAGTCAGCTGCATGGCGCGTCACCCGAGCGAATTTCAGTTGCTTACTCAATCGACAGTATTCCTTTTCAATACACCGACGAAAAGGGCGAACCCAACGGCATCATCATCGACTACTGGAAATTGTGGTCGGAGAAAACCGGGATCGCCGTAGACTTTGTCGAGGCAACCTGGAATACGACGCTGGCCCTGGCCCGGGACGGCAAGGTAGACGCGCATGCCGGCCTGTTCTTCAATAAGGAGCGAGACCGGTTTCTCGATTACGGCGTGGCGCTAACCAAGACAGACACCCATGTCTTCTATCACAATTCGATCGGAATTCCCCATGATATCAGCAAACTCTCGGCCTACCGGACAGGTGTCCTTGACAAGGATTTCGTTGAAGGCTATCTGCAGCAGCGGATAACACCCGATTCTGTGGTCGGTTTTCCGGACTACAGCGAAATCATGGCAAGGCTGCAGTCCGGCGAACTCAAGATATTTGCTGCCGACACACCGACGGGACTCTTTTATCTGGCCCAGGCCGGATTACTGGCAAAATTTCATTACGACCAGTCAGCTCCGCTGTACCAGAACGACTGGTTTGTTGCATCCGGTGAAGGCAACAGCGCTATGCTGGAGCTTGTCAACCAGGGCATGGCGCTCATCTCAGCGGACGAGCGCAGGCGCATCGCACGACGCTGGGTATCCGGAATGCCCGGCGAGGCATCAGACGCGATCATCATCGCCATCTCCAGCAACTATGCACCGTTTTCAACAATTGGTATCGACGGCAAACCTGGCGGCTATCTCGTCGATCTCTGGCAAGAATGGGCCCGGCAAGTTGGCCGGGATGTGGAGTTCCGGGCGACCAAATGGGCGGATACGCTGGGTGGTATAAAATCCGGAGAAGCTGATATTCACTCCGGCCTGTTTGTAAGCACACAGCGGGATGCCTGGCTTGATTTCTCCGAGCCCCTGCTGGAGATAGAGACGGCTGTCTATTTTAAAACAGGCAAGAGTGATGCCGTTCCACTCAATGCGCTTGCCGATGCCAGCACAGGTGTTATTAGCGACTCCTTTCAGGAGGAATATCTCGGCAGACAGCACCCGGGCAATCGCATAATCAGTTACACGGACATCGATGGTCTGCTAACCGGGCTGTTATTGGAAGAGGTCGAAGCGGCAGTAGCTGAAGTACCAGAGATGACGTTTGCCTTGAACCGCCTTGGTATCACCGGGGCTGCACAACAGGGAGACATCCTGTTCACAGAAACAGTCCACGCCGCTGTGCTCGAAGGCAATGCGAGTTTACTTGCCCTCGTCAGAGAGGGCCTTGCAGCAATACCTTCTGATACCCTGGAAACTATCCATGACCGCTGGATATCACAGGGTTTGAACTGGAAAAGCGTAATCGCCTGGGTTGCACCTGTTGTCGGGGGAGGCATTCTTGTCATTATCTTCATAGCTGTCTGGAACCGCCGTCTAGGTCGTGAAGTGCAGGAACGCAAACGGGCAGAAGTGGCACTGGCCAGCGCAAAAGAGGCCGCCGATGCAGCGAATGTTGCCAAGAGCGCCTTCCTGGCAAACATGAGTCACGAATTACGCACGCCCATGAATGCCATTCTCGGCTACAGTGAAATGCTGATGGAAGAAGCGGATGATCTTGGACAGAAAGATTTTATTCCTGACCTCAAGAAAATCAAGCAGGCCGGTATGCACCTGTTGGCATTAATCAATGATGTGCTCGATCTGTCCAAGATCGAGTCCGGCAAGATGGAGGCCTTTGCCGAAGATATCGACATCGACAGCCTTATCGATGAGGTGAGCTCGACGGTACAGCCACTGATCGAGAAGAACAGTAACCGCTTTGATATCAGGCGTGGTTCGCAACTGGGTAATGCGCATCAGGATCTGACAAAGATCCGGCAATCACTTTTCAACCTGTTGTCCAACGCTGCAAAATTCACCCGGGAAGGTGATATCACCCTGCATGTGCAGCGCAAACGGCAAGGCGGCCTTGACTGGTTAACATTTGCAGTCAGTGATACCGGTATTGGCATCCCGGCAGACAAAATTGATCATGTATTTGAGGAGT
>CAJQPV010000078.1 GCA_905480305.1 uncultured Gammaproteobacteria bacterium
GCTTTCGCGCTGCAGCACAGCAAGCTCATAGTCACGGGGATCAATACGCAGCAACTCATCACCGGCACGAAGCAGACCTCCAGGCTCCAGCTCGTCACTGACAAACACGATTTCCCCATCGACCTGAGATTGCAGCATCACCGATTCCGCCGGCACCACGGTTCCCATGGCATCGATACGGGTACCTGCATTGCCGATTACCAGCGGCTGAATCTCAACCAGACGGGCCTGGCGTGGTGGCGATTCGCGTTTCGCGCTGGGCCCGGACTGCATCAGCACGACCGCAACAAGCACACCGACCAGCAGCATGAACACAGGCGCCAGCCTCTTGATCCAGCGTGAACGGGATAATGCCGAGTCCTGTAGATTATTCTGGATTGACATGTGTAATCCTCGTAGTGGGATACTCGCCTGCCACGACCGGGCGCTCCAGTGTCCAGCCACCTGCCAGTGCGCGACATAGCGCAATACGGTCATCGATGAGTTCGCGTTGCGCCGTGAGCCTGTTACGCTCCAGGTTCTGATTGGTGATGAGCACGTCCAGCACTCGCAAATAGTCAACGACGCCATACAGGTAGCTGTCGCGCACGCGGCCAATCACCTGTTTCGATAGTGCCAGTTGCTTGTCGAGACTTTCGATAAATGCACGCTGTTGCTGTTCACGCAGCAGTGCATCCTCGACCTCGCCAAGCGCATCGAGCAACTGCTGCCGATAGTCATTCAATGACTGCTCCGTCACCGCGCGGCTGCGATCAACCTCGGCGCGACGTCGGCCACCATCGATAACCGGCGCCACCAGGTTGCCGGCCAGGTTACTTAACCAGTTATCGAACAGATCATCCACATCGCTGGAGCTGGTCTCGGTACTCGCCATCAGACTGATGCGCGGAAAACGCTCCGCGACCGCCGCCGCGGTACGCTGGTCGGTGGCCTGCAACTGGTAAAGCCCCTGCCTGAGATCCGGCCGACGCTGGATCAGTTCAGCCGGAATACCGGTCTCCGGCAGCGGCGGCAGACTGATGAGTTGCTGTTGCGGCGCTGCCGCACGGCTGTTCGGCGTCGCACCCAGCAGGATGGCAAGCCGGTGTTCGAATACGCCGATGAGCGACTCGACGTTCGCCAGCTCACCCCGGTTGGATTCCACCAGCTGGCGTTGTTGCAGCACATCGGTAGCGCCGACCTTGCCGCGGCGAAAGCGCAGCGTAATGAGCTCAAGCACGCGGCTGTTTGTATCCAGCTGGTTTGCTACCAGTGCCTGCTGGCCATACTGCTCCACCAGCTGGTACCAGCTGCTCGCCACTTCCGCCGACAGGCTGATGCCGGCGGCAGTCAGCTCTGCCTCACTGGCACGCCGGTCCAGCATTGCTGCCTTGCTGTTGGAATCGATACGTCCCCAGAGATCGAGTTCATAGCTGGCCATCGCGCCGACTGCATAGTTATTGCCGGTATTACCCCTGTCATTGTGCGCCCAGCTGCGGCCGGCACTGGCTTCAGCATCAATAGACGGAAACAGCTCGGCACGGGCGATACGCTCCACTGCTGCTGCCTGGTCGAGACGCGCCCAGACACTCTGCAGGCTGAAATTATTTGCCAGTGACTGTTCGACCAGGCGGTTCAGGGTTGCATCCCCGAAACTTTCCCACCATTGCCCGGGCAGGGGGGCCGTACCACTGGCCGAGAAATCCACCGGCAACAGCAGCGCGTCCGGGTTCCGCTCGGGTACGGTGATGCAACCAGCGAGCAGCAACACACACGTCAACCCGATGCAGAGACGGCGTCCCTGCATGCTCATTAAACCGGGACCTGTGAGTGATGTGACATGGCTGTGATCCCGGGAGATTGCATTGCTGCCGGCATGGCTTGGCGCACCGCGCGTAAACCACCCGGTGAGAACAGGGTGATGTGTCGCGCCAGATGTTCGACCGCCTGTTTCGACAGGCGTTCACGCCCGAGCAGAAAACTGCGTCTTTCCTTGAAGAAATTCACTGCCAGGCATTGATTGATGATGCTGGTCTCGCAGAACAACAGCGCTTCATTACTGGCTGCTGGTCCCGGCAGCTCGCGGACCCGTTCGCGCAAGCCACCGTCAAGTGGACAGGCCTGCATGAAGGTCTCGAGCGAAGGGGTCAGATATCCCTGAGTATTATTCGTCGAGTTTGTCATTATTTCATGGTAACCAGTTCTTCCGCACTGGTTGGATGCAGCGCTACCGTGTCGTCGAGGTCTTTCTTGGTCGCACCCATTCGCAGCGCAACCGCAAAGCCCTGCAACATTTCATCGGCCCCCGGACCAATGATGTGACAACCAACGACTTTTTCCTGTGAGCCGACAACGACGAGCTTCATGGCTGTTTTGATGTCGTGTGCAGTTAACGCGTTATACATTGCCGTAAAGCGTGTCTGGTATATCTTAACCGAGTCGCCATGGCTTGCACGTGCCTCGTCCTCTGTCAGTCCCACGGTACCAATGGGTGGATGGCTGAAGACGATGGTGGGGATGTTTTCATAGTCGAGACGCCGGTCCGGCTTGTTATCATACAAGCGGTCTGCGAGGCGTCGACCGGCGGCAATGGCCACCGGTGTCAGCGGGGCCCTGCCGGTTACGTCTCCGATAGCATGGATATGCGCTACGTTGGTGTTCTGGAAATCATCAACCGGAATATAACCCCGCTCATCGAGATGGATCCCCGCCGCTTCCGGCTGTAAGCCGGTGTGATCCGGTTCGCGTCCAATTGCCCAGATTATTTCATCGATGTTGTCGGTTAGCCGGCCCTTGTCGCAGACCAGCTCCAGCTTTCCGTCTGGGTTGCGTCGCACCTCGGATACCTGTGTGCGCGGAATAATATCAATGCCATCCTCCAGCATCATCTCCATCAGACTCTCGCGCAACATGGCCTCGAATTCACGCAACAAATGGCCTTTGCGTAAATACATCATGACATCCGAACCCAGGCTGTTGAGCAGGCCGGCAAGCTCAACCGCGATATAGCCCGAACCCACGATGGCGACCTGCTGTGGCTGATGATCAAGCGCAAAGAATCCGTCAGAGGTGATCCCCAGCCCCGCACCGGGAATATCAGGCACGACCGGGCGTGTACCGGTGGCGACAACAATGCGTTCCGACGTCAGTGTCTTGCCATTCGTTTCCAGGGTATGCGCATCAATAAACTTTGCGTGGCCGGTGATCTCATCGATGTTCGAGTCCGACAGGTAGGTGTGATACCAGTTGTTGATATTGGCAATATAGGCTTCACGCTTGTGCACCAG
>CAJQPV010000079.1 GCA_905480305.1 uncultured Gammaproteobacteria bacterium
CATTGTATACGGCAACCATGTATGCAAGAGAAATTGAGCAGAGCGTGCAAAAGCGGCTAGCGCAATTAACGAGCCAACAACTTCAACCAGTGAAAAACCAAAAACCGTTGATATTTGAGGATCAGCGGCAATACGTTCAAAGATAATGGAAAGAGACCAGCTGTCAAATGCCTGGTAGAGCAATACAGCGGCTAATACCAATGGCAAATCACCAAATCGATAGGTTATCCAGGTCCAAAAGGCATAGCGGTAGGCGGGGCGACTGCGCGTATCATGGCCCAACAGAAAATATAGCAGGATACCGACGAGGTGCCAGGCAATGACCAGCGTAATAAGGTCGCCAGCCACAACCATTAGCATCAGGCTACCAGTCATTAAACCCAATAGTGTAAAAAATCGTCCGTAGCCGGGCTCTTCGATCATGTACCTGACCGAGTAGATATGTACGATGAGACTAATAGCTGAAATGACCAGGCACATTAGAGTACCTAGCGAATCAAAACGAATGATACCCCAATTAGATAAAAGCGAATATTCGTGTAGAGTAGGATCGGAAATTGCCAACCAGAGAGTTATGCAGGCTAGAATAAATGTTAGCCAGAGTGACAGTACGCTAACGGTTGCAGCTCTTTTACCTAAACGGGCGCAAAACAGTTGAGTCACGATTGCCGAAAAAAACGGTACTGCGATTACTAACAAAATCAACTTCTGCATATGACAATCATTCCTCTAACGCTTAAAATTAATATTTCCTAAAGTCCGTAATCGCTGAAAATAACTTAAGTAGAATCTTGACCACATAGTGCATATCCAACTATATGCTGAAGTGGACCCCGGATCTGGGACAGTAGCGTAAGTGTAAATCCTGAGGTAATTTAATCAACCTTAGGAGAAGCGATATGAGACGCAAAAGACAAAACCATTCGATGCACTCTACAGTCACTGGATGCTGGGAGAAGCTGCAAAAACAGAAAGGCCACCGCGTTGGTCGGTGATTCGGGATGTTCTGGGGTGGGTTCGACCGATGCGGCTGCCACATTCATGTTACAGCAGCGGGCGATCAACCTTAAAGGCCACGGCAAGGAAACCATCCTCATCGAGTCCGGGCTTAATGATCCGTTCGCGATCTTTCTGACGATCGTGTTCGTCAGTATTGTTGACTTTGGTGTCTAACGTCTGGGTTGGTCCACGGCGATCATCTTTGTATCCCAGATAGGACTGGGAGCACTGTTCGGCATCGCTGGTGGTTATTGCCTTGCCTGGCTGGTAAACCGGGTTCCACTGCAGACTGGTCTGTATTCGGTGTTTGTGTTTTTCGGAGGCTTGTTTTTATTCGGGTTCACGGCATGGCTGGGTGGTAGCGGTTTCCTTGCCGTCTACCTGTGCGGCATCCTTGTCAGTGCGCGCGTCAAAGGACCGATCAAACACATCCTCGGCTTTCACAATGCCATGGCGTGGCTCAGCCAGATTGGTCTGTTTCTGATGCTGGGGCTTTTGGTGACGCCACGAGACCTGCTGCCAGATATTCCCAATGCCCTCGTTATTGCCGCTGTTTTGATGTTTGTGGCACGCCCTCTGGCGGCGATTGTCTGCCTCGCACCGTTGCGATTCTCGCTGCGCGAGCAACTTTTTATTGGCTGGGTTGGTCTGCGCGGTGCCGTCCCCATTTTCCTTGCTATCATTCCCGTTATCAGTACGGGGCCGGTGACGGTGCAGTTCTTCAACGAGGTCTTTATCGTTGTCATAGCATCGCTGGTGCTGCAGGGGTGGACAATCTCTATTGCAGCCAGGGTGCTTGCTGTCGAGGCACCACCGGAAGTCTCTCCATAAGAGTCTATGAGGGTGTGATAGTAGTTACGGGTATACTTTAGCAAATTCACAACGCGCACTTGGAGATCGGTTTCATGGCACGCAACGATTCGCAGCAACAGCAGGATACTGGCAACAAAACCCGCAATTACCAGTTGGTTTTGTCCATCATGGCGCCCATCGCGGTGTTACTGCTAACGATTTATCTGGGCAATGAGTTCAGGGTGCTGGAGAACCAGCTCCGCTACATGCCTCCGGTAAATCAGCAATCCGGGGGTAGCGTAGATGATATAGAAATCGTGGGAGGGCAAACGGTCTATGTGCCGGCGTACTCGCATATTTACTCCCGGGGTGGAGAGCCTCATCTACTGGAAGTTACGCTCAGTATCAGAAATACCGACCCCGAGCGTGCTATCCGTCTGGCAGAAGTACGCTATTTCAACACCCGGGGCCAACTGGTAAAAAACTATCTGGATGGCGTCCTGGAACTCGGGCCGCTGGAGACAGTGGAATTTCTGGTAGAAGCGCAGGACAAGCAGGGCGGTTCCGGTGCCAATTTCATCGTAACATGGGATGCGGGTGAGCCGGTCTATGAACCGATTATTGAAGCGATCATGATTGGTCTGTCAAAGGAATACAGTATCTCTTTTATTACTTCGGCGCGCGCGCTGGCCAGTCGAATTGAAAAATAAGTAACGTTGTTGTTGCAATGGGGATGAGGGCCACAAGGCCCGGGTTATCAATACGGTCCTTTGGATTCCCTGATTATGCTGCATAGGGAAGGGCAATTGCGCGAGGTCCGTTCATATCAGTGCGGTCAAATTGGGCAGGTTTTCGGCAGGATCAGGCTGGAAAGGCGTAGCAGCGACTGCACAATGGCTTCGGGGTTAAGGGAGGATGGCGTTAATTCAGCCTCTACTCATACCGGTTCATACCTGTTTTTGCTATCCTGGCAAGCTATTTCCTGGTGGGAGTGACCATTGGCTGGTCGCAAGTGGCCGGGCTGGGCCTGACCCTTGTCGGGGCCTGGTTTGTGAATCGCAGCCCCGGGAACTGAGGTCGCCTCAACTGGCGCGGCGCTAGAGTCGCTGCAGTAGCGTCGGAACAGCGGTGCGAATGTCCTCTCCAATGCAGCGCCGTGTCGCCCTCGGTAAACTCATTCGATGTTTCGACAATACTACCGTAGGTGAGCCTGTGTGGGCCCAGTTGTGGGCGGTCAGGGTGGGTGACGGCAAATGTCGGGCAGAACAGGCGTTCAGCAGATGCCCGTTGCTGTCATATGATGGCTAGCTGTAGTACCGGGTTTAATCAACATTCCCGGGGTGTGTGAAGAATCGGATTTATTTACCGATCGTCAGCCGTAAGGTCTGAGATGAATCTGAGTATTCCTGTATTTGCCATGCGATGCAGCGTTTGCCGGTAGAGAGTGTTTTGTTGCTGTTATGTTCGGCAACGAGTCTGCAGATATCTCCATTGCCGGTTCATCCGCCTGCTTCGCTGCAATTTTCTTCTGACACGGCCATCTTCCGTATCAAGCTCCAGCAATGCGGTCACAGCAGCCGGCGTAAATACAATAGCCCCGCTATTGCCGAGAGCTTGCGAAGCAGCTCGCCCTTGCCCACCTTTATCCCGGGACCGGAAAAACTTCTCCCTAGCATTACCGGGACAGCTTTTGCAGACAGTGTTGTGGTATGGGGCTTCGGATTAAACTTCAAATCCTGTTGTCACTTTTCGATATCGACGGGATTGCCCGTATTAATAATGCGTTGGTGGTACCAAAACACCTTTCATTAGTGTTTTTTTATCACCATTATGTGTTTTAGTAATAGCCTGGCCATCTCTTGTCAAGCCATCAAAAGTGCCCTTGTCAACCAGATCCCATACGCCATATTTGGCTTTGCCTTGCAAGTTTATCAGGCCGAAATGATTTTCTGATCCTGTTTCATTGTTTTGATCTTTCCAGCATTCATCAAATGCTTCAAAATAAAAACACGCAATATTATTTTTATTTGTCCACTCGCGCATGTGCTGGTAATAAAGTCCTTCTTTATATTCATCTGCGGTTTTTGAGCCCTCGGCACCATAGTCCCCGGTTGAGACACTGGCCCAGCCGGTTTCACCAATATGCAGGGGTTTGTCCACTCCCAGGCTGCTCATATAA
>CAJQPV010000080.1 GCA_905480305.1 uncultured Gammaproteobacteria bacterium
TGCATGGCAGGAAGTGAACCGCATCAAGGGCAGATCAAGCACCTGAACAGGAGCACCCCACTGCTGTCCCACTTAAATAATTGCGTATGCACGTTGAATACTACTATTTCAGTAATTTTATGACGTTGAGTTATGTATGGACATAAATACCCGTTACAACAATACAGAAAGAACATCCCCTCTCCCACAGGGAGAGGGCCAGGGAGAGGGGGGTGAAATAGGCAGTTAGCTCAATCTTTTCCCTCTCCCCAACCCTCTCGGCTTTGGCTTCCTGCGTCGCTCTACCGCCTACATCCCTGTAGGCGTCCCGGAGGGAGAGGGAGTAAGTGGGACAGCAGTGGCTTTGACCCCTTTATTCAACCAGCTGATAGCTGCTGCCAGGGGCGTTGGCCGGCACGGTCACAGGGATGCCGCTATGATCCTGAGCGGTTATCGGTCTGCTATCATCGCGCCCATGCTTAATATCAAGAATTTATCCTACCTGCAAAGCGGCATACCGCTGCTTGAGAATGTGAATCTACAGGCGTATGCCAACCAGCGCATCGGCCTGGTCGGCAAGAACGGCTGTGGCAAGTCCACGCTGTTCCGCCTGATACGTGGCTTGATTAAACCGGATAGCGGCGAGGTCTCTATTCAGCCTGGCAAGACCGTCGCGTTCGTCGAGCAGGAGACCGTCAACTCCGATCAGCCCACGCTGGAATTCGTACTCGATGGCGATGCCGAACTGCGGCTACTGGAAAAAACGTTGGCGCGTGAAAATCACGATACTGAATGGTTCGATGCGCAACACCGTTTTGAGGATATCGACGGCTATGGTGCCAGGGCACGTGCCGCGCAACTGCTGAACGGACTTGGCTTTGCCAACAACACACTGGAAAATCCGGTTACCAGCTTTTCCGGCGGATGGCGCATGCGTTTGAACCTGGCGCGTGCGCTGATGCGTCGCGCCGATCTGTTGTTGCTTGACGAACCCACCAACCATCTCGATCTCGAAGCCATCCTCTGGCTCGAACAATACCTGGCGAACTATCCCGGCAGCATCCTGCTGGTCTCGCACGACCGCGAATTCCTCAATGCCTGCGTCAACCGCATCGCCCATGTGCACGACCATGCCATAGACTGCTACACCGGTGACTACGACAACTTTGAACGTGCCCGCGCAGAAAAGATCGCGCTGCAGAACCAGGCATTCAACAAGCAGCAGGAAAAGATCGCGCATCTGGAGAACTTCGTGCGTCGTTTCCGGGCCAAGGCCACCAAGGCAAAACAGGCACAAAGCCGTATCAAGGCGTTGGATAGACTCACACGCATAGCCGCCGTGCATGTCACCAACGGTTATTTCGAACTGGAGATCGAAGCGCCGGAACGCAGCCCGGACCTGTTGCTGCGCGCGGAAAAGGTGGGCTTCGCCTATGGAGACAAGGTGCTCTTCCGGGATGTCGACCTGGTGCTGCGCGCCGGTGCACGCATCGCCCTGCTCGGTCCCAATGGTGCGGGAAAGTCCACGCTGGTCAAACTGCTGGTGGGAGCGTTGCAGCCCGTCTCGGGCACGCTGGAGACCACCCCTGACATACGTATCGGCTACTTCGCCCAGCATCAACTGGAAAATCTCGACAACGCAGCTACCCCATTGCAGCACATGGAACGGCTGGCACCCGGGGAAACCACGCTGGCGCTGCGCAACTTCCTCGGCCGTTTCGGTATGGCCGGAGACAATGAGGAACGCCCGGTAGCGAGTTTTTCCGGCGGCGAGAAAAGTCGTCTCGCGCTCGCCCTGCTTGCATGGCAGAAGCCGCACCTGCTGCTGCTCGACGAACCCACCAACCACCTTGATCTGGATATGCGCGACGCACTCACCATCGCACTGGAGGAATACACCGGTGCTGTGGTGATCGTATCGCATGACCGCAGCCTGATCCGTTCCGTGGCCGACGAACTATGGCTGATCGCCGATGGTGAGGCCAAACTATTCGATGGCGACCTGGAAGACTACAAGAGCTGGATCGAAACCCGCCGTCCGCGCGAAGTCGCCAGCCAACCCCGGCAGGAAAAGCCGGGCACGCAACGCTCACAAAGACCCAACCGGAAAGCGTTGCAGTCCAGACAAAACAAGCTCGAAACTGTACTGGCCACCGCACAGGCTGAACTCGCCGTGGTCGATCAGAAACTGGCCGACCCCGCTACCTACGCCAGTCCCGACCGCGACAAGATCAGTGAAATGAATGCGGCGCATGCAAGCCTGAAGGCAAAAGTGGCAGAGTTGGAGGAAAGTTGGCTGGAACTGGAAATGGCGATGGAAGACGTAAACTGACTCCCTGGGGAAAATAAGGAGGAGGGGTATCGGCGAACGTCTGCTTTCGATTCCTGTCCTTTAACGTAAAAATTAATGCCTTCCAGGTCGATGATCTTAAACCAAAAAATCGGGGATAGACAAAAATGGCACTTACTTAAGAACCCTGCCACGGAAATACACGGAAGGACACGGAACCGTTTCCGGTCAGGTGATTTATTTTTCCGTGTTTTTCCGTGTGCTTCCGTGGCCAATTG
>CAJQPV010000081.1 GCA_905480305.1 uncultured Gammaproteobacteria bacterium
CACAGGTTGACCAGGTGATCTTTCCGGATGGCAAGCGCATCACGGTACTCGCAGAAGGACGCCTTGTTAACCTGGGCTGCGGCACCGGCCACCCGAGTTTCGTCATGTCTGCCTCGTTCACCAACCAGGTGCTCGCCCAGATTGAATTGTGGCAGCACCCGGAAAAATACGACAACCAGGTTTATGTGCTGCCGAAGCCCCTGGATGAAAAAGTTGCACGTCTGCACCTCGAAAAGATCGGCGTCAACCTGACGCCGCTTTCGCAAGAACAGGCTGACTACATCAAGGTGCCGGTTGAAGGGCCCTACAAGCCTGAATACTACCGATACTAGCAACACCCCTGCAGGGGGGCGACCGGGTAGATTCATGCAACACTCCCGGTCGCCTCTAACATTTGAATTAACTGGTACCTCAACCTTCCATGACGCATACAAACCCGGTCTTCAGCTTTGAGTTCTTTCCACCCAAGACCGCGGACGGCATTGCCAAACTGGCAACTACCAGTGCCACACTGGCCAAACTGAAACCGGCTTTCTTTTCGGTAACTTTTGGCGCCGGTGGCTCATCACGCAACCACACTTTTGAAACCGTCGTTGATCTGCAAAAAAATACCGGCATTGATACCGCACCACACCTTTCCTGCATCAGTTCTACACGGAAAAACATTCGCGAGACGCTGTCCGCCTACCAGGAAAAAGGTATTTCACACATGGTCGCGCTGCGCGGCGACATGCCCTCTGGCATGGTGGAAGCCGGCGAACTTCGCTATGCCAATGAGCTGGTCAGCTTTATCCGCGAGGAAACCGGTGACCACTTCCACCTCGAGGTTGCCGCATACCCGGAATACCATCCCCAGGCCAACAGTCCGGACAGTGATTTCGCAAACTTCACTCGCAAGGTTGAAGCCGGTGCCAATAGCGCCATTACACAATATTTCTACAACCCTGATGCCTACTTGCGCTTTGCAGACCGTTGCGCCAGCGCTGGCATAGACATCCCGATTTTCCCCGGCATCATGCCCATCACCAATTATCACCAGCTGGCGCGGTTTTCGGATGCCTGCGGCGCAGAAATTCCGCGCTGGATGCGCAAACGCCTGGAGGCCTATGGTGATGACATCGCATCCATCCGCGCATTTGGTGAAGAAGCAGTTACCAGTCTGTGTGCCCGCCTGCTAAGAGAAGGCGTACCCGGCCTGCACTTTTACACGCTAAACCAGGCAAAGCCTGCCATGGCCATCTGGAACAATCTTTCACTGGTCTCATCATAAGAGGCTGTACTCTGCGTATAACCCGCCTATACACACCGCAAGTCCTTGTCGCAGGCGAACAGCTTGCGATCACAGGCCAGGCAGCCCACCATGCCAGCCACGTACTACGATTACGAAGCGGCGCAAGCGTCCAGGTGTTTGACGGACAGGGTAACGAACACCAGGCAACACTGTTTGAAGTCACCCGCTCGGGGATGACTCTGGAGATCGGTTCCGCCCTGACAACTACACCGGAGTCACCGCTGCGGCTGACCCTGCTACAGGGCATCGCGCGCAACGATCACATGGATCTGGTATTACAGAAAGCCGTTGAACTTGGCGTACAGACCATCCAGCCTTTGTGGATGCAGCGTAGCCAGAAGCGTTTGAAAGGCGAGCGCATGGAAAAACGCAGCCGTCACTGGGAAGGTGTAATTATCAGTGCCTGCGAACAATGTGGCCGGGCAACCTTGCCAACACTGTTAACGGCAGATGATTATGTCAATGGTTTTAATAAAAGCACTGCTGATAACGCGCTGTGCCTGATGCTGCAACCGGGCGCCAATTCATCACTACGCAGTCTGGAAAAACCGGCTGGCCGCGTAATTGTACTGGTAGGACCTGAAGGCGGCCTGACAACTGAAGAACAATCGCTGGCCAGTGCGTGCGGGTTTTCCGGTATACGGATGGGGCCTCGTATACTACGTACCGAAACAGCTGCACTGGCCGCCCTTGCAGGCATACAAACCCTGTGGGGCGACTTTAATTAATTACAGCTTCATGCAGCGTTGTCCAATTGCTGTTCCAGCAGACCCTGTAAATATTCAAGATCAGGAATAACCGCTTCCTCCTGGCCAATCCGCACGATGCATTTCAAACCATCATTCTCGTATTCAACAACCTCATCTGCTGTGTCGTCACCAAACCGGATCAATCCGGGCAGGCCAGCCGTTACGACCGCATAGTGCTCAATCGGGCTACCGGGAGAAACCGAATTCACGATCATCAAGCGTGAGAAAACCGGGTTCGACGGCACATTCAGCCCGCAAACTGCCTCCAGAGAAATCACCGGAATAGTCTTTTCACGCCACTTGACCATTCCCAGAAACCATTCCGGCATATCAGCCCTGGCTTCCGGAGCCCGGTAACTGCCGATCTCGGCAACAGCCACGTTCGGTAATAACAGGTTCATCTCCCGCAGGGGAACCCACAAACTGCGAACCTTGTCCCGGGTACCTTCCATTTGTGCTACCTCTCTCGTATCTGAACCACTCATGCGACCGCCCCCGCTTCGGAAACACCTATAATCCGCTGAATGGAATCCAGCAGATCATTTTCCTGGTAAGGCTTGCCCAGATAATTATTCACGCCAATCTCCTCTGCACGCTCACGATGCTTGTCACCGGTACGTGAGGTAATCATGATGATCGGTACGTGTTTTAGTTGATCGTCATTGCGTACATGCATAGCCAGTTCAAAACCATCCATGCGCGGCATTTCGATATCAAGCAACATCATATCCGGCACACTTTCCTGCAACTGTCCCAGTGCATCAATACCGTCTTTCGCGGTCAGCACCTTGAAACCATTGCGTTCAAGCAGGCGTGTTGTCACCTTGCGGACCGTAATGGAATCATCCACCACCATCACAACCAGCCTGCTTTCTGTTTTCTTTATGACCGGCAAATCAAGCGCTTGCATACGGGTATTGATGCGGGCAATCGCAGCCATATCAAGTATCATTACAACGCTGCCATCACCAAGAATGGTAGCGCCGGAGACACTACTAACCGTGCTTAGCTGCAAACCCATCGGTTTGATAACGATTTCGCGACTGCCCATCAGTGATTCAATCTGGAAAGCAATACGCTTTTCACCAATACGAACCAGCAATACCGGCACATGCCCCTGCGAGCGATTAAGATCGATATTACCTGTCTCCAGCAGTGTTCCCAGATGCCTTAACTGATATTCGTTACCCGCATATTCATAGACACACTCTTCACTGCCATATGCGCTCATCAGTTCTTCAGGGTTCGCTCTGACAACACCTTCAACACTTCCCAGCGGCACACAGAAAGACTGCTCACCCGCCGTAACCAGCAAGGCCTGATTGATAGCCAGCGTATAGGGAAGGCGCACCGTAAACAGGGTGCCTTCACCAGCGGTTGACGCTATGTGCAGCGAACCGCCCAGTTGCTTAACCTCGCTGTTGACCACATCCATGCCGACACCGCGGCCTGAAATCTGTGTTACCTCTGTCGCAGTACTGAATCCTGTCCGCAGAATAAATTGCATGACATCAATATCAGCCAGCGGAGAATCTGCCTGTATCAGGCCTCGTTCGATAGCCCGTGCACGTACTGCATCAACATCAATACCGGCGCCATCATCCTCAATGCGTAATACAATTTCCGGACCTTCACGATCAAACGAGATCGCGATCAAGCCGCTTTCCTGCTTGCCGGATTTTATCCTCTGCGAAGGCTGCTCAATGCCGTGAGCAATCGCATTTCTCAACATATGCTCCAGTGGAGCAATAATCCTGTCAATGACCGTACGATCCATTTCGCCGTCCGCGCCCACCAGGTCCAGCTCAACCTTTTTGCCAAGCTGTCCGGATGACTGACGCACAATACGCCGCAGGCGTGAAGCCAGACCGGAGAACGGAATCATCCGGGTACGCATCAATCCTTCCTGCAAGTCAGTACTCACTCGCGATTGCTGAAGCAGCAATGTTTCTGACTCACGCGTGGTGTTATCCATTATTTCGTGAAGACTGCGCAAATCACTGATACTTTCAATCAGGGAACGTGATGTCTGTTGCAGATTCGAGTATCGATCCATCTCCAGCGGATCAAATTGCTGGTTGTTTGCCTCAACTTCCTGCTCATGGCGAAACAGAATTTGTGCCTCTGTTTCCATCTCAAGCTGACGCAGTTGATGACGCAACCGGATAATTGTCTGGTCCAGCTCGGTTAGGTTAAATCTATAATCGCTAACCTGCTGTTCCATACGTGTGCGATAAATACTGATCTCGCCGGCATGGTTCACCATGTCATCCAGCAACTCGGACTGCACCCGGACCTGCTCACTGCGTACTTTTGGCGCCGTGCGACGCTCGGCCTTGACAGGAATGACTGGTGCCATTCTGACCGGTTCTGCAATTTCAATATCCGCGTTCACCCCGGATTCATCAACTGTTGCAACAGGTGGCTCTTCAGTATCTGCCACAACTTCAGCCTCAGAACCCACACTGGATTGATCATCAACTTCTGCGACAACCTCTATAACCACATCCGGTTCCGGCTCAGCCTGCGCTTCACTGCCTGCACTTTCGGCAACGTCTTCAACGGAAAATACAACGTCATCAGAAACTTCCTGCTCTTCAGCAACTCCGACTACCTCGTCTGCGCCATCTTGTTGTTGCTGCGTCACGGCCTGCAGCGACACTTCTACTGCAGTTGCATCACCCGGCAATTTGCGTGCCTTAACATTCTCTACCATTTCAGAGAGTCGATCATGGGACTCATGTAACAATGCAAATAACTCGTCAGACTCGGCGACCTGCCCGTCTGTTACCTGTGTCATCAGGGACTCAAGCACATGAGCCAGATCACCGATGGGCATGATGTCCATCATGCGCGCACTGCCTTTCAGAGTATGAAGATGACGCTGGAACTCTGACCTGTGCTCATCACTACCCGGTTGTTCCGACCATAAACGCAGCGCTGCTTCACTGTTTTCAATTACTTCAACAGCTTCCTCGACAAAAATCTCGTAAAGTTCCTGGTCCATTTCAGAGTAGGGATCATCATCCGCTGATGCTTCCTGTTCCGGTACCGCTATACACTCATCCAGATGTTGATCTGCAGGTTTATTCACCCCTGCATCCAGTGGCTCCTCAACAGCTTCTTCAACCACACGTGGCAGGGCTGCGAGGCATTCTCGCAAAGCTGCCTGCGATGTCTCATCAAATTCCTGGTCCGGCAACTTCCTGATCAGCTGGCCAAATTCAGCACTGCAATCGCGTAACACTGCCAGCACGCCCTGATCAAGCAGCAGTCCGGCATGAAACGCTTCGTCAACATAGGCGTTCAGATCATATGCCAGCGATCGAATAGAGATCACTTCGGCAGATTCGGATATACCTGACAGCGTATGCACTGCCCGGTAAAGTGACTCGCTGACAACACGAGGTTCATCACCGATATCAAGGTAGTCCTGCATGGTCTGCAAGTGGCCGATACATTCATTTTTAAAGATATCGATCAGTACAGCATCATCAGCTTCTTCGTCTGCATCAACCATAGTTTCAGTTTCTGCAATTTCGCTGTTTGCTACCTCTTCTATAGTGGCAACACGCTCAATCACTTTGCTATTTGCCAGCATTTCCGCCTGCTGCATTAGCAGACTGACATCAACCTCAGGTGAGCTGCCGTCCTGCACCTGCGTTATCAACTGTGATAATGCCTCCGGCACCTGCATCAGCAATTCGAACAGCTGCTCACTGGCAGTAACAGTGCTTTCGATAACACGGTTGAGCAAATCCTCAATACTCCATGAGAACTCACCAACCAGCATTGCGCCGGCCATGCGACCACTACCCTTCAGGGTATGCATACTGCGACGCACTGTACCCAGCGCATCTTCATTGTCAGGCTGACTTAGCCACTCAGGAATGGCAGCGGAGATACTCGCAAGCTCTTCTGCCGCCTCTTCAAGAAAGATTTCCACGATTTCAGGGTCTGCCTCTGCAGACAATACCGGCAGGTCAGCCAGCTGGCCTTGCTCAACCAACAGCTCTTCAACCGGCACATCCTGTGCAACGATCTCAAGCTGTTCATAAGCAACATCTTCTACAGGAATGTTCTCATCAATAGAACTCTCAACAGCTTCCTGTGCGGACAGCGGGGTCTCGGGAACCCCCTCTGGATCACAATATACCAGTGCACAATGCGCCAAATAGTTGATATCCAGATCTGCATCAACAGGTTCACCACGGACCTGACCGACCAGCGCTGACAGGGCACCCGGTGCACGCGAGATCAGTTCCCTGATGTCGTTATGTGGCGTCACAACGCCTTCTGAAATCCTGTTGGCCAGGCTCTCAAACGCCCATGCCAGCTCACCGGCCGCCAGCGCACCAACCATACGGCCACTGCCTTTCAATGTATGAAAGGAACGCCGCGCATCAACCAGGTATTCCTCAAGGTCAGGGCAATTCACCCAGGCAGGAAGCAGCGCATTCAGCTTAACCAGCTCTTCATCGGCCTCCTCGAGGAAGATTGACAGAATCTCCTCATCAACATCTGCGTCAATAACCTGCATCGCGACAATATCAGGACTATCATCAACAATCCCGGCCACGCAAACAACTGGCGTCTCTACTGGCACAGCAACTTCCGGATCAAAGGAATAAACATCACTGACTGGCGTATGTTCTTCAACAACATCAGATGCTGCTTCAAAAGCGGTTTCTTCACTAACGACGGCCTCAAAAACCGGACACGGGTAGCCAAGATTCTTCATTGCCAGTTCGGCAATATTAAGTGCAGTACCGGTATTACCACGGTTTTCACAGGTTTCCTCGACATGAAACTCGACACTGCAAACAGCATCCGCGAGGGTGTCAAGCTGTGCTTCAGGAAGCGTTCTGTGCTTGTCTATTAATTCCTTTTGCACAAATTCACTGATTTTTCCGGTAATAACTGCAGCCCTTTCCTCTTCAATCAACTGCAGACCGCCAGCCATCTTCTCCAGCAAATCCGGTATCTCGCCAAGCGCTTCAAAGTCACCTGAATCCTTCAGAAATTCATTAAAAATATCTTTTGCCCTGGACATATTCACAATCACCTCACGGGTAACTGCCTCAATGCCCTGATTCACTGCAGCGCTGCCGCCATCATTTGCCGCCACATCATCAAGCGCGCCATCAATGGCGATCAATGTATTTGCGATTGCGGGAAACATTGAGTCCGTATCGTCATCATTA
>CAJQPV010000082.1 GCA_905480305.1 uncultured Gammaproteobacteria bacterium
TCGGTTTTTACATCGCTGATAAAACGACCAAACCAGCGAGACAGCGCGGGATTATCCGCCTGCAGGTATTTACCGAGCATATCCCTGACCGCGTCGAGCGTCACCGCTGTAATCTCGTTGGCATGTTGCTGCACCGTCAGCTGCCGGTCGCTAAAGTTCACCTCGGCGGGCCGTCCCTCGCTGATAAACCCGGCAAAGTCCTGCAGCAAGTCGGCATGTGAGGGCGCACGAAAACCGATAGAAAAACTCATGCAATCATCGGTTGCCACACCGTAATGCGAGACACCCGGCGGTATATAAATCAGGTCACCCGGGGCCAGCAACCAGTCCTGCTCGGATTCAAAATCTTTCTGGATATCCATATCTGTATTCGGGACGCGGTTGTCTGCTGCAACCTCACGCGTGTCAACCTGCCAGTGCCGGTGCCCCTGTGCCTGCAGGATAAAGACATCATAACGATCAAGGTGTGGCCCTACCGAGCCACCTTCAGGCGCATAGCTGATCATCAGATCGTCAATGCACCATTCGGGAATAAAGCGGAAGCAATCCAGCACCCATGCCAGTTCCGGCAAATGTTTCTCGACATCATTTACCAGCAATGACCAGTGTGTATCCGGCAGTTTCCGGAATACGGCTTCATCCATCGGCCCGTAAAAAGTCTGCCATGGATGCTCGCCGCCCTTCTCAATGACAATACGGGAATTAACATCGTCTTCGCAGGAGAGACCCGCCAGCTCTTCAGCACTGATCGGCGTCCGGAAACCGGGGAACGCCTGCCGCACAACCAGTGGCTGTTGTTGCCAGTAGTCCGCCAGAAAGCGTTGTGGTGACAGCTCACCGAGCGGGTTTATGCCATCATTCATGGGCTTGAGCGTACTCGAAAACGGCCAGGGCATAAACAACCCGGTGCGGCTTCGACATTCAATTGAGGGACAGGCGCAACATGGTCTCGTTCTGATCAATAAAAAAACGAAACTGGCTGAGAAAGTTCATACCCAGCAGGCCATCGATACCGGCCTGTGCGCCGAGATCCAGCACGCCAACCTCAAGTTGCCCTACATACCAGTCACCTACTGACAGTGATTCAAGAATATATATGGGAGCACGAACCTGGCCGTTAGCGGTACTGAACAACTGGCTGCGACCGGTTTCCTGATACCGCAAACCACGCTGCTGCAACGCCTCACGGGTAAGTATCGTCATGGATGCCCCGGTATCAATCAACAGCCGCAGACTTGCTGCATCTGCCGGATTCACATCCACCAGAAAATGGTGTCCGCTGCGTATCAGCGGCACACCGGCCACTTCTGTCGCAAGCGTTAGCTGGTCTGGATCAGCTACGGCTATTGCAGCTTGCTGTAGCGTTGCCAGTATCGCCCGGGCCTGCTCCCCGACATCAGGATCATTCATCACCAGAGACAAGGAGCGCTGCGCTGCATCCCGGTCCTCAAGCGCCAGCTGAACGATGGCAAGCTCGATAAAATAGGCGGCATAATCCGGCTCCAGCTGCGTTACATTCTGAAACAGCTGCAGCAGAGCGGCGCTATTTTGGTCTTCGCTGTATTTTCTTGCCTGCTCATCAACAACGTTGCGGATACGCCGTGTGATACGTGTCAGCATTTCCGGACGAAACGCATAGGCTTTCGCTTCATACAATTGCGCAATGGCATCGTGATAATCCTGCTGCCTGTAAAACACGTCTGCCAGCAACAGGCGTGCGTCAACATCACGGTATGAAGCCTGCAGAAAACGCTGCAACCATTGGGCTACAGCAACATAGTCACCTGCCTTGATTTGCTGCTGCGCGTACAGCAGCACAGCATGTCTCGCCTGCTGCATTCCGGCTGAGTCTGCCCGGGTCTGGGAAATTTCATAGCGCTCAACTGCCGCTGCAAGCGTGTCACGCTGCGGCAGTGCCGGCACGGTATTACCTTGACTGATAACGGAGAGATCGTCCCGAGTTGACGACTGCCGGTTTTCATGTGCCGGCATTAAGGCCGGATATTCAGAGACTGCCTGTTTTGAGGTCGCCGCACCCCAGTGCTTATGCGCAAACCAGCCCAGCAACAGGCCGGCCAGCAGTGTCAACATCAGGGTGGTTAATTTCATGACGACAACAGTATATCGGCATGCACTCTGCGGAAACCAGGATTCGCACAGAAACCCGGGAGTGAATTCCTGCAGCCAGGGTATGAATTGTCGGCCTGTCCCCGGAACACATCCCGGCCTTCAATCGCGCTCTTCAATCCAGGCCATTTGAATGCCTTCAAGAATGCGTTCGCCACAGTGATCAGGATCATCATCAAAGTCATCAAGTGCCAGCACCCATTTCTGCAGATCAACAAAATTCACCTGCAGCGGATCTGTATCCGGGTACTTTTCCTCCAGTTCAATGGCTATCTCCAGCACATCAGTCCATTTCAGGCTCATCGCATCCTCCAGGCGGTTAATGGTTCTCGCTCACCATATTAATAGTGTACTTCGGTATCTCAACCACCAGATCGGTATCGGCAACCATCGCCTGACAACTCAGACGCGAATCCGGATCCAGTCCCCAGGCCTTGTCGAGCAGATCATCTTCTTCCTCATCGGACTCGGTCAGTGATTCGCCACCCTCACGGATATAGACGTGACAGGTCGTGCAGGCACAGGATTTCTCACAGGCGTGTTCAATTTCTATGCCGTGCTTCAGCGCTGCATCACAGACTGTCGTGCCGGGCTCGGCTTCTATAACCGCACCCTCCGGGCAAATTTCCTCATGAGGCAAAATGATAATTTGTGGCATAACGACAGTCTCTTGGTGTCAATCGTAAAAATCAGGATTCAAATTCGTCAACGCTGTGACCCGCCATGGCATCACGGATACTGCTATTCATGCGTCGTTCTACATAGCCGCTACTGGCTTCCTCAACAGCCTTGATGGCCTGCTTGATAGCCTGGTAATCAGTGCCGCTACGCAACTCTGAAAGTTTTTCTGCAGCCGCATCAATAACACTGCGCTCCTGCGCATCCAGCAAGCGGTCTCCATCAGTGGCCAACGCAGCCTGCAAGGCTTCCAGCACACGATCAGCATCAACCTGCTCTTCCCGCAGTCGCCGCGCATCCTTGTCGGCGGCAGCAAACTCCATTGAATCACGCAACATGCTTTCAATGTCGCTGTCACCCAGTCCGTAGGAAGGCTTCACCTCGATACTGCTGGTTACACCCTGCGTCTGTTCTTCAGCGGTTACATTCAGCAAGCCGTCGGCATCCACCTGGAATGTCACCCGGATTCGTGCCGCACCGGCCACCATTGGTGGAATATCGCGTAGCTCAAAGCGCGCCAGCGAGCGGCAATCATCAACCAGTTCGCGCTCACCCTGCACCACGTGTACCGACAT
>CAJQPV010000083.1 GCA_905480305.1 uncultured Gammaproteobacteria bacterium
AGGCTGTCTGGATTACCGTGCCACGCGAGCTGTTGAGCTTGTCGCTTCGCGTCACACTCGATGTCAGTCGATCACACGCCAGCCTGGCTGCAGCATCCCCAATCGCTGTTGATTTCCAGACAAACGTCAGTACTTCGCTGAAGGCGGTGTTGTCCGCCTATCTGTCTGAGCAAATGCCAAGCATAGAGTTTGCTGCCGAAATTGCCGCGACCAGTGTCCGTACACTGCAGCGGCGCCTGAAGGAAAGTGCCCTGTCTTACTCCGACCTGATTGGTGAGATTCGATTCGAGGCCGCTGCCCGGCTGTTAAGGGAAACCGACGCAACGGCGCTGGAGATTGCTCTGGAAGTCGGCTACGAAGACCCATCGCACTTCAGCCGGGCTTTCAAACGCATCGCCGGCATCAGCCCGCGCGAGTACCGTCGCCAGCAACGACCGAACCAGGCCGGCGTCCTGCACAACAGTAGCTGATTTTGACTATATGTTGGTTTACCCTGGTCCGTGAGCTCTGTGGCTTCCAGCGAAGCTGCGCACGGAATCTGATTACCCGATCTACCGCGATATCTCTGCGCATCCGCCGTTAGCAGAAAGTCCGCTGCATGCTTTATCCCGGCCATGTAATCCATGACGGTGAAGTTCGTGGTTGGGTCGAAGATTACCGATCCGCATCCTGCACCTAAACGGTAACTTCCAGTATATTTCAAGACATACAGATTCTTACTCGGTTGATTCAAACAGCAAAATGGCGCGCCCGGAAGGATTATTCGGCGCATTGCGCCTCACCCCTTCGGGGCCGCCGTCGCTGCGCGACGACGTTGTCTCGCGCCTGCGGCGCCCGGCTCGAGCCTCTGACCGCCTGGTTCGTAGTGTTCCATCTGAATTCGCACATCTTACTGATATTAAATGCTTTTATGTAGCTATACTGTCCAATAAAATTGAGCTATTTGACCTGTGTGCCTATATTCAGGGTTGTTTGGCGCCATCTATTGGACAGCAAAGTGCCCGTTTCTCTTAGGACTTCCAACCACTCAGGCAATAAGAGACTCGTACGGAATCTTCAGGCCTTCGTGTAATTTCCGGATCATTGTCAGCGTAAGACTTCGCTTTTTACTCAACACCTCAGACACACGCCCACTCGTCCCGATATACGGCTCCAGATCTTTGCGCGACAAGCTGTTCTGCTCCATCAAGAACTTGATCGCCTCTATTGGGTCCGAGGCAGGAATTGCATAGTGCTCCTCCTCATATTTCTCAACGATCAGCATCAAGACATCCAACTCATCGCCTCTTGGTGTATCGGGTTTTGCACCCCATAGCTCATCGATACGCGTTAACGCACGGTTCAGCTCACGGTCATTTTTAATAGGTCTCAGTTTCATAATGAATCTCAAATATGTTCAATACCCTCAATCTCGTCATATTCCTTATGGGTCCCCACAAAGCGAATAAGCATTCCATGCCGGACATAATCAATATGGACTACGATTCTGTATTTGTTACCGCATAGATTAAAAACAACGCGGCTGTTCTTTAAGACGCTCGCATTACGCAAGTCCGCCTTTAATTTGTGCGGCGTACTCCATTTTGCCGTTGCACAGTAGTTGTACCACTCTGTCATTTGCTTCTTTGCATCTCTATATTTCGGGCTGCTCTCCCAAAATTTCCGCAGCATGCACTTTGCGATCACCCTCATTGGCACACCCTAGCATGCTCCCATTATGGGAGCAAGCTGGAATATCCCAATATGGGAGGTTTCTCCTCCAGACCGGTGATGTTTATTAATAGTGGGAACAGGAAAGCCGCAACTGCATCAGTGCCTGAGGTTGGTTTTCGCCACACTACCAGTTGGCGCTCAACCCATGCGCGCAAAACTCAGTAGCACATCATGAGGACCATACCCCTGCGACTTTTCCAAACAAAGATAGCTACTTGCAGGGGGATCATGCAATCAGACGAGGGTTATAATGACAGTACCTGCCCAATAAATAGACCGTTTTCAGCCCTATTGGACAGCCGCTTGCTCAAGGCGCTGTAAGTCATTAAAAAATGGTGCGCCCGGAAGGATTATTCGGCGCGTTGCGCCTCACCCCTGCGGGGCCGCCGTCGCTGCGCGACGACCTTGTCTCACCCCTGCGGCGCTCGGCTCGAACCTCCGACCGCCTGGTTCGTAGCCCGTCTACGCATTGTTACTTGCACTATTAATCAGTCACTTGCGGTGCTTGCCCAGCCAATACCGTATTCGAGTTATCAGTCACTTGCACTTCACTGGCAGTTCAAGTTAGCACAAAACTGGCACAGTGCTTTTTGTCCCCTGAAAGATTTCTGTACCCGCGCGAATAGGAATTCGCCACCCTCAATTAGCACGTCATGCCAAGCGCTGTCCTTGCCTGGCAAGCAGCCATTTATTATCCCACTTTTTTCAGCGGAGGCACCTTGCGGTGTGAATCGATGGCATACCAGAGATCCCAGTCACGTTGCAGATTCAACCAGAACTCAGGACCAGTCTTGAGCGCCTCACCCAGTGCCAGCGCCGAATCGGCACTGACCTGGCGGCGGCCGTTGATGACCTCGTTGAGGCGCGCATAGGTCCAGCCAAGATGCGAGGCAAAGGCTTTCTGGGTCATACCCAGAGGTTCCAGAAACTCTTTCAGCAACATCTCGCCAGGGTGTGTGGGGGGGCGTTTTTTCGGTAGCATTTAATTCACCTAGTGGTAGTCGATCACTTGTACATCCAGTGCATCCTGACCTTGCCAACGGAACACAATGCGCCACTGATCGTTGATCCGCAGGCTCCAGAATCCCGCACGATCACCTTTCAATTTTTCCAATCGGTTACTTGGCGGAATACGTAACATTTCAAGTTTCGGAGCCGCGTTGATCTGGTCCAGCAACCGTCGTACCTTATCGTGCAACTCACGCGGTAGCTTTCGTGCCTGGCGACTGTTGATACCATCATAGGTATCCTGGGTCGTCTTGTCGGCCAGGTTTTTCAGCATATCCAAAATATATCGTGTATCGATATACAGGTCAAATGGCGCAATTTATTCTGACATCAGTGCGCGGCTTCACAAGCCCGACCAACTGGTTTTTAATCAGATACTCTGGTTAACACTTAACCCATTGATTTCGTGAAAATTGAAAAAAGGAAGAATAAAACAGCAAATAGAAATGACAGACAATATCTTCTCTAACTTACTGTTTTATAATATGGCGCACCCGGAAGGATGATTCGGGCCTATGGCCCTCACCCCTTCGGGGCCGCCGTCGCTGCGCGACGACGTTGTCTCGCGCCTGCGGCGCTCGGCTCGAACCTCCGACCGCCTGGTTCGTAGTGTTCCAGTCTAAACGCCCTATCCTTCTGTTCTCTAATTAAATATCAATAATGTTTATCCAATAGAATTTGCCTGTTTGGGCTGTGTGCCTCTATTTGAGGTTATTTGGTGCAATCTATTGGACAGCTGAGACGATCGTTTCTCCAGTCACCAATCAGAAAATTACATGGCTATTCATTGTTATTGCACTGCGGTAGGCTTTTTCAGACCGCGAGTGCCGCTTGAACAGCAACTCTCCAGGTTCTGGCAAGAATTCCTGGATATCTCACTGCAACCAACTTTGACTGAAACCATCTGTGTTTGCTGTGTCTAACCCTGTGGTTCGCTGTGTTTATTAAAGCTATACGCTATAATTATTCGTAATATTTACAATCAACTGATTAGGATAATATCTTGGCTTCTAATAAAGGAAGGGTCCATTTCACACTGAGTGGCTATCATTTCAATCCCGATGACGTCACTCGCCTGCTTGGCATAGAACCCACCACAGTCGACGCTTCCGGTGCAAGCAGCGGACTGGACAAACCCGTGATTAGTTCATGGGAGTTATCAACGGCAACGATGACTGATGATGTGGACGTTTATGATTTGACGAACGAACTTATCAAACAAATTGAACCAGCCAAGGAAAAGATCCTTGAAGTGATAAAAAGCCATAATTTATCACCCCGGATTGGCGTGGTCCTGGTTTTGTCAGTCGATAAAAACGAAACAGCACCCGACGTTGGTTTCGGCGCCAGAACGATTCGTTTTCTGGCGGATATTGGCGCTTTTATCAATGTGGATTACCAGCTTTCTGCTCGTCTCTAGCCCATACTAACACCGCGCAGGGTTTTCTCTTTGCTCTTGAATTTGCCGAAATATAATCTCTTAAAATTCCGGATTTCAAAAAAAGCACGCAAAAAATACGTCCGCATCACAAACGAAATCCAGATCGAGTAGCCACGCGACCTTGCAGGTACGCGCGGCTGAATATCTCAAGGCTTCTTGGGGGTCTTGTATGGTACTTCTTTATGGAAAGCTTCCCAGGTAGTTTTATAGCCAATGTAGCCTTTTTCATTAGCCTTCATCTGAGTGGTCGTCAAAAAACGTGACTTGCCTTCAGGAACTTCGGGTCTGGTCTTTGGTGCATCGCTCATAGTCATAACTCCTAAATGGTTGAAACGAGGGAAAAATAAACAGGTATGTCAGCCCATCCCCCCTGACTGACGTAAATAACAAAATCTGGCCCCTTGTATTTTCCGATTAACCTGCCAGCGCTAATCGACCGTGCCAGGGCACTTTGCCTTACTAATTTGCTCCTCGCAATGCTTTAAACAGAGTGGTTGAAGGGCATGCGGAAAACATTCGATGATCAATTCAAATTCATCAGCCGCTTCATCGGCAAGTGAAGGATCTTTTGTTAACTCAGCCAGTACGCTTCGAGCAGTAGACCTGTTTACCCGGCATAGTACTGCGAGATGAATAGGGAGTTGCTGCTCCATGCAAACTGTCAATGCCGTCTCATATGATCTTATTGCCTCTTCCAGGCGATCTGCGTTTTCTTCTGATTCAGCCAAATTATGCAGTACTGCACCACAATTATTGTGTGTGGCGGCCAACTCGAAAGCGTTATTATCAGCATCGAACTCTGCGATTGCATTTTTATAGGCGACCACGGACTTTTGAAAAGTACGGTTACCTTTTAAAGATCTACCATAAGTATGGAAAGTGGCACCAAGTTGATGCATGGCCGATGCCCATTCTTCAGGCGTCTTTTTTCGAGACCATACCAACAATGCATTCGTATAAGCATCAATGGATGCTTTCAACAATTTCGAGTCATCCAGTTGCCGGCCCAAAGCTTGCTTTGCGGTTCCCAGGTTATTTTGTGTTGCTGCCCAGTCCAGGGGTGACTTTTCCTGGTTGAACTCTTGCAGCGCATTATTAAAACACTGAATAGCCTTTTCATACAATTCAACATCTCTCAGCTGTTGCCCCTGTGCCGCAAGAATATTGCCAAGACTATTCTGAGTCTCAGCCCAGGCTAATGGCTCCTGCTCGCGATACTCATCTGTCAGTAATACCTCAAGTGCCTCACGCGCACTGTCGAGAATATTGGAACTGAAACGACGCTGTTCAAAATTTCCCCGTGTATAAAGAAAATTATCAACTGCGGTTACCCTGGTATCCGGGGCAGCAACTCCTGCCAGTCCTTCATCAAGCCCGCCTATTGAATTTGCTATTGCAAGTTCCAACGCCTTATTGACCGGATAAAACAGGTAAGTATTAGAGAATTTCATTTATGCCCGGCCAAGAATTTCATTTATGTCCGGATCGGCGTCAACAGCACCACCAATATCGATTTCTTCCTCGGTAGCTTCACGTATATTCAACACTTCCAACGTGAAAATAACGTCTCTACCACACAGTGGATTATTTCCATCGACGGTTAATGTTTTGTCATCGAAACGGGTGACGATAAAATTTCTCGGCTCGCCCTTATCATTTTCCATGGTAATGGTCATACCGATCTCTCGGTACTCTTCAGGAACATTCTCGATGTGGTCGGTAAATACAAGTGATTCGTCTCTCTCACCATATAGCAGTTTAGTGTCTACAGGCACTTCGATGACATCACCGACTTTTTTACCATCCAGTTGTTTTGTCACCTGTTCAGACAGAACATCATTCACACCATGAACATAACCCAGAGGATAATCAACAGTAACCAGCACGTCACCGGTTTTTTCATCGATGACCTTATAACTTAGTTCAACGAATTTTTCGTTTTGTATTGTATCTGACATGACCAGCAAAGCCTGTTATGGATAAAGCTACCCTAGAACATCGTAGCACCAAATATTTTTACCTTGTCCTTTTCATAACCCAGCACCAGTCTACCCAGCCATTCACCTTCTTTCTTGGTATGTCTCTGTTTATATAAAACCGTTACATGTTCACCACGACGTATCATGCCAAGATATTCATAATCTTCAGACAGGTTCTTTGTTAATTCACTTCTTGCAAACTGTTTACCCATCTCGATTTCATTTGCACCCATCAGCATAGCTGCTGCAAAATTTCGGGTGAAAGCACCGTAGTTTTGTTCATTCGAGTATTTAACAAGATCAGCCCACATAGGGTGCGCCAACGCTAATATCTCTTCATCTGTTTTTTCAATAATATTCATTATTCTACTGTTCATTTAAAACATACAAAGGCCGCATACTGTAAACCATGGAAAAAAAAGACCAGCAAATAACAGGCTGGTCTTTTTCAGGATTAAGTAAAAATTATTCTTGATTTTTACTCAGCCAACACCCTATTCATCACCCACCAGGTGATAAAGAGGTGCTTTCTCCATAGTGTACTCACCTGTTTTCCGATCACGATGAGAAACTGTCAGTACGTGCCAGTTTTGATCATCCAGTTTCATCGCATCACCACGGTAGTAGTAACCAGGCCAGCGCGTTTCCTTACGAAACAAGGTATGCTGGAACACGCTTTCAGAAGTGCGAACACGGTGATTTAATTCCCATGCACGCAACAGTTCGTGGATATCGCTAGCCGCAATCTTCTCCATGTCTTCCTCAAGCATCTTGATCTTCTTGAGACCGATCTGGAGAAGTTTTTCGTTAGTCATGTAGTTGACGCCAAAACCACCGCAATACTCATCCATCAGTTTCTGCAAACGATCCAGACCCTGTCTTGGGTTAATGAAGTTTGGGTTAACCGAACCCCCAACGATCTCATTGCTATAAACCTTATAGGTTTCCAGTGGTTTGTAAATCTTCTCTTTAAGATCGGCAATCTGCTTTTCAGAAACGCGGATGCCTTCGGCCTTGCCATCATCTATATATTTACAGGCAGCTTTAGCAGCCAGACGACCTTCAGTGAAAGAACCCGATGAAAATGCGTGTGGTGTACCACCTACCGCATCACCCGCGCCAAACAGACCTTCAACGGTGGTCATACGGTTATAGCCCCAGTAGTACTCATCTGGAGAAACATCTTCCGGACCGGAGCACCAGGCACCACAACCGGTTGCATGTGAACCCATTACGTATGGCTCAGAAGTCGTTAATTCAGGGTTTTCGTATTTGGGATCAACGTCTGTTGCTGCCCAAAGTACCGCCTGACCAACGGTCATACCCAGGAAGTTATGCCAGCCGATCTCCTCAAGATGAGGATCCTGGAATGCTTCCATAGTGACCATGTGGATAGGACCACGACCGGCATTCACCTCGGAGATAAACGCATGGTTACGCAAACAGGTCGGTATTGGTTTGTGCGACAAATGCTGACCTTCCGTATCCAGGTATTCCTTACCAACCATTTCGGTCAGAGCCGGGAACCACTTGGATTCATACTCTTCACCCAGACCATTTTGTGTATAAGTCTTGAGGTGTAAAAAGTAGGCGCCCACCGGGCCGTAACCATCTTTAAATCGAGCCAGTACGATACGGTTTTCCATTTGCGTCATCTTCGCGCCTGCCTCGATCATCAGACCATATGCAGATCCGGATGACCAGGGGGCATACCAGACACGACCCGCACCTTCACCGACCGAGCGTGGCTTGAAGATATTGGAAGCACCACCGGCGCCACAGATAACAGTCCTGGACTTGAATACGTGGTAGTTACCCGTACGTACGTTGAAACCAACAGCACCCGCGACGCGGTTCTCTTTGCCATCATCCATTAGTAAATGGGTTACGCAGACACGGTTGAACACTTTATCCGCTGATTTTTTTGCGGCTTCTGCAACAATCGGCTTGTATGATTCGCCGTGGATCATAATCTGCCAGCGGCCTTCACGCATGTAGTTACCCGTCTTGGGGTCTTTCATCAACGGCAGGCCCCACTCTTCAAACTGGTGAACAGTGGAGTCAACGTGACGCGCCATATCAAAGGCCAGATCCTCACGCACCATACCCATCAGATCCATACGCGCATAACGTACATGATCCTCTGGATTGTTTTCACCCCAGCGTGTACCCATGTAACAGTTGATAGCATAAAGACCCTGGGCTACCGCGCCAGAACGATCGATATTGGCTTTTTCTGCAATGACAATTTTTTTGTCCTTGCCCCAATATCTTGCTTCAAATGCAGCACCGGTACCACCGAGACCTGCACCTGCAACCAGGATGTCGATATCGTCTTCAATAATAGTTTTGTAGGCCATTAGTAGTACACCCCTTCTTTCAATTTCAGGCCATTGGACTCAAGTGTGTGCAAGCCACCTTCATCCATGCGGATATACTTCGGCTCATTAAACAACAGCTCACCGTCACGCATTTCGTTACCTGGTGCTACTTCTTCAGATAGCTTGGGAATTGCGGCGCCCCAGGGTTTGGTCGTGATAGGCGCCAGAAGCTCCATGTCTTTTTTACCGTTGCGGAACTTGATGCGCCACGCAATCGTGCCTTTTTCTTCATCACGGAGTACTCGTACCGAGTGACCCAGTGGTGCAAAGTCGGCATAACCACGTACGTCAATTGCTTGATGTGGGCATGCTTTTACGCAGGAATAACATTCCCAGCACATGTCAGGTTCGATGTTGTAAGCACGACGAAGCGTTTTATCGATGTGCATGATGTCAGATGGACAGATGTCTACGCACTGGCCACAACCATCACAACGAGTCATATATACAAAAGTAGGCATAATATATTCTCTCTATTTTCAATTAATCGTAATGAAATTAACGTTAGTAGTGGTTTGCTGACTCACGCCTGATACCAGGCCCCATGTAAGGTGGATTCTTGCCCATATATTGCGGGATATCCGGGAATTTTGCTTGTACTGCAGGATCTGTCAGATCGTATTCAAGAGGTAAATTCTCTCTTGAGCCATCAGCCTTGGTTACACGCTTTTGAAAAGCGGCAGCAGGTTTGAAGAACATATGCGCGAACTTGGACCAGTATACGCCGCCAAAAAGCATCGTACTTGATGCGATGAACAAAACGAAGGCCAGGGTTGACCATCCGGCAATGCCCTGCGACTGCGTAAAGGACCAGATTAATCCGAATGTCGCTGTAGTGAGCAGCGAGACAACAAACAAATCCGTACGTTCGAAGCGATACCACGAAAGGCCTTCCGCAGACACATCAACGCGGATAAAAAACCAGAACCAGTATCCACCAATAGCCAACATCAGTGCGCCGATATGCCACAGTAGCGGCAGGATGGCTGGCGTGGGCGTCGCCGGCGTCGGATAGGCAAAAATCATGATGGCGGTTGTAGCGACGAAAAGAATGAAGCCATACATGGTCAAAAGATGGGAAAGCCTGCGTTTTACGTTGCAGAATTCACCGGAAGTTAACACTTCATTAACCAGCACTTGAACGGCAATTGATGCCTTTTCACCGGAGTCCACAGACCGTTTTGCGCTCTTTTTCGCTTTTTTCGCATTCTCGAAAAAGTACTGCGCACTTTTCTTGTGGATCATGTCAAGTACAGTTCCGCCTATGACCATCAGGATCATCAAAATGATGTACGCCTGCATCACCATGGTTGGTACAGACGCCGAAAGCTCGGAAAAGGGATTGCTCGTGAACATTAAATTATCCTCAAATTTGTTAGCTCAAAACTGTTACCCGTTTGTTGCGAACCAGGCTACCCACGATATGGCCACCTCAAGTCCACGCTCTGACCAGACGTCCGTATGAGACAGTCCCATATGAACGGACATCAGAGTGCTAGCTTATCACATACTGGCAATTCCCTGTTGGTGGCGGATTTAAAATTATCACCCGAAACCGCTAACGTAAGACTGGCGCCAAAACAGCAAATGCCAAGCTAAATTAGCACTGCTATAAACAGGGTGATTACCGGTATAGACAAGTTAAATCACGCGTAGCTGTATATCCCCGGTTATTTTCCTTCTATAACGCCGCAGCACGTGTCATTCCCGAAAACTCATATCACACCCTGTCACACCGCCACCCGTTCATAATGGTGATGTAAGCCACCGACTTCCGGAAATTGCACAACCTTTCCAGGTTCTGGCGACTGCACTGATCGTGATTCAGGACTATCCATCCCTAGCGACAGATGCGTGCGCCAGCAGTGATAATAGTTGAAATAGCTGGTCAGGATTCGCTTCAAATGACGATCGTTCAACACGACGACATGATCCAGGCAATCTCGTCGGATGCTGCCAATCACGCGTTCGACAAATGCATTCTGCCAGGGGCTTCGCGGCGCTGAGAGCACCTCTTCGATACCCATGCCTTTAACGCGCTTCTGGAATTGGCTCCCATAGATAGCATCCCGATCCCGCAGTAGATATTTCGGTGCCGTACCCCAGGGAAAAGCCTCGATGATCTGCTGACCGGT
The DNA here is from genome assembly GCA_905480305.1 of uncultured Gammaproteobacteria bacterium. Taxonomy (GTDB): domain Bacteria; phylum Pseudomonadota; class Gammaproteobacteria; order UBA9214; family UBA9214; genus UBA9214. The sequence continues at coordinate 10,658 of CAJQPV010000083.1, forward strand.
CCACCGGGCGGTCGGATGTTCCGTGACATTGAAATGCACAACCCTGCGACGGTGATGTGCGAGGACCACCAAAACGAACAGCACTTTGTTTCTTACGGTTGGCACCATGAAGAAATCGATAGCCACCAACCCCCTGACATGATTGTTCAAAAAAGCCTTCCATGCCGGCGATGATGGTTTCCTGGACCGCACCCGGTACTTCTCCACGGTTGATTTAGCCACATCAATGCCAAGCTTGCGTAGCTCCCCGACAATCCGTGGCGAACCCCAGCTGATGTTTGCTGCTGACACCCTGCGGATCAATGCCTTGATTTCTTCTGATACTGTCGGTCTGCCGGGCCTGCCATGCTTGCTCAATTTGGCCCAATGATCGCGAAAGCGTTTACGCTGCCAGGCAATCACGGTTCCGGTCTGAACAAAAAACAGTGCATCCCGCCACCCTGACCAGTGATGAGCAATCAAGGACCAGAGTACACGGTCCCCGGGATTAACTCGTGGGCGCTGGACTGCTCGCTGATACACAAGTGAGCTGATGTCGTAACGCTACAATCTCCAATTACAGCGAGTGCCGCGATCGAAACAGGGTGGACACAAATGCGAGCAGCGCACAGACAATGGGCGTCATGGTTCTGGATCCTCTTCGTCGGCAACGATGACCGAGGATCTCACCTCGACGCTGCTCCTGAAAAAGATCAAGAATATCAGGCAGTACGAATTATCGGGAAGGACAGCTGTCAGCGCTTACTTTTTTAGCAGGCGGCTTGTTGGCCTATGCAGTCTCCTTCAATATCGATATTTCATTTCTTATCACGTTCGCAGCAGGTAACTTCCTGTACATTGGGGCCTCCGATCTGGTTCCGGAGATCAGGAAGCACAAGGATCTTGGAGTCAACATTGTCAACTTCATCTCGTTTCTCATCGGTGTATCGCTGATGTGGATCATCAAGATCGTACTTGGAGCCTGAAATCAGGTTCCTGCCCGGCCTTTTTCATAATGGTGATTAGTCATCAAGGGTTTTTAGCAATTTATTACGCATCCATTTTCACCTATGCTCATAACATGAGATATGACAACAGCCATGCCTGAAACAGTGGACACCAGGGAGGAGCAAGCCCCCGTCGGTGCCATCACTGAGGTTCACGGACCGGTGGTGGTCATTGCCTGTGACCGGCTGCCACCCCTGCGTCAAGCATTGTTCGCGTCCATTAACCATGAAAAATATCTGTTCGAAGTCCACCAGCACCTCGACAAGCATCACGTGCGCGCCATTACGCTGCACCGCACCGCTGGCTTGCGAAGGAATACCCCGGTTTATGATACCGGCGCACCGCTGCATGTGCCGGTGACAGCTGACTGCCTTGGCCGGTTGTTGAACATCTTTGGCGAACCCCTGGATGGTGGTGCACCCTTGCCTGCCCAGACCTTTCGCAATATTCACAGTCGACCGGCACCACTGTGCGAGGCCGTTGGTATCGGCAATACACTGGAAACCGGCGTCAAGGTGATCGACCTGCTCTGTCCCTTTGTAAAAGGGGGCAAGACCGGTCTGTTTGGTGGCGCCGGTGTGGGCAAAACGGTGCTGATCATGGAGTTTATGCACGCTATCGCCACCCTGTATCAGGGGGTATCTGTATTCGCCGGGGTGGGCGAACGCATCCGCGAGGGCCATGAACTCTGGCACGAGATGCAGAAGGCCGGTGTGATGCCGCAAACCCTGATGGTCTTCGGACAGATGGACGAGTCTCCCGGGGTGCGCTTTCGGGTCGGCCTGTCCGCGCTGACCTATGCCGAGTACCTGCGTGACACCCTGCAAAAGGAAGTACTGTTCGTCATGGATAACATTTTCAGGTTCGTGCAGGCAGGCAGTGAAATCTCGAGTTTATTGGGAAGGATGCCCGCCACCGTGGGCTACCAACCAACCCTCATGACCGAGGTAGCCGAGATTCAGGAACGCATCCTTTCCACTCGCGAGGGCGCCATCACCTCGGTACAGGCAGTCTATGTACCAGCCGACGATATGACCGACCCCGCCGTGAGCGCCATCCTGAGCCATCTCGACACCACGGTCATCCTGTCACGCGCCCAGACTGGCAAGGGGATCTACCCGGCGGTAGATCCGTTACAGTCCGGCAGCAAACTGATGGATCGTCATACGTTGGGCGACCGCCATTATACGATCGCCGAGGGGGTCCGCGAGCACCTGGCACGTTATCACGAACTGGAGGACATCATCACTATGCTCGGCATTGAGGAGCTGTCACCCGGGGACCGACGCATTGTCATGCGCGCGCGCAAGCTGCAACGCTATCTTACCCAGCCGTTCTCGGTGATCGCCTCCCACACCGGTATCGAAGGTGTATCCGTGCCGCTGCGGCATACCCTGGACGACTGCGAAGCGTTTCTGCTTGGACGTTACGATGATTTGCCGGAGGATCGCTGCTATATGCGTGGCACGATAATGGGCACGCCGCGATGAGAACGTTCACACTGATCCTGCAGGATGCAACCCATACACAGCAGACCAAACAGGTCACGTCTTTTGTCGGCGAGGATGCCACGGGCAGCTTCGGCATCCTTGCCGGTCATGCACGTATGATGACCTCACTGGTCTTCGGGCTGGCGCGCTTTCGCACAGGGGAAAATGCCTGGCAGTACCTGGCCTTGCCGGGCGCCGTGCTTTATTTTAACAACAATGAATTATCACTCAGTACCCGGCGTTACCTGGTGGATGATGACTATGAACGCATCAGCATTGCCTTGCGCGAACAGTTACTTGCCGAAGAAAATGAATTGCGTGAATTAAAGAAAAGCCTGCATCATATGGAAGAGGAGGTTCTCAAGCGATTGTGGGAGATAGGTCATGAGGGCGGGCTTGCCGGATGAGCACCAACGAGCAACTCCGCAAACGGGTGGAGCAGCAGGCCCGGCGCATGAAACAGGCCGAAAAGGACCGCCCTACCCTGATCTCACAGACCGTCTACATGGGCACACTGGGACTGGTCTTCGTACTACCGGTCGTGGGCGGTGCCTACCTTGGCCGCTGGCTGGATGGTCTGGTGGAGGGCTATTCCATACGCTGGACCTTGAGCATGCTATTTCTGGGCATCCTCATCGGTGCGGTCAATGTCTACCTTTTTATCAGGGAGTAGCACATGGACGACAGCGGAATAATGGTGGGGACCCTGTTTCAACTCGGTCCAGTGCAACTCACCAATACAGTGGTCACCACCTGGGTCATCATGGCCGTCACCGGTCTAACCGGCTGGCTGGTCACGCGCCGCTTGCAGATGGAGCCGGGGCCGGTGCAGACGGTAGCCGAAGGCATTGTCAGCACCATTGAAGGGGCCATTCGCGGCGTCGCGCCCGATCACGTGAACCAGCTGCTGCCCTTTATTGGCAGTCTCTGGATATTTCTGGTCATTGCCAACCTGAGTGGCCTTATACCGGGGGTGCATTCACCGACACGTGACCTGTCGGCGACCGCTGCCCTGGCAATCCTGGTGTTCCTCTCGGCCCACTGGTTCGGCATCCGACTCCAGGGTGTGAAGGCCTACCTGCGTCACTATCTTACGCCGAGCCCTGTCCTCTTGCCCTTCCACATCATCAGTGAGATCACCCGCACCATCGCTTTGGCCGTGCGTCTGTTCGGCAATATCATGAGCCTGGAAATGGCGGCCCTGCTGATCCTGCTGGTGGCCGGTTTTCTGGCACCGATACCGATCCTCATGCTGCATATCATCGAGGCACTGGTGCAGGCCTATATTTTTGGCATGCTGGCGCTGATCTATGTGGCCGGCGGTATACAATCACAGCAGCTTGCACAGCAGAAATACAGAGAACAAAACGAGGAGTAGTCCATGCCTGATCTATCTACCATTACCCTTGCATCCACGGTTGCCGCGATTTTCGGCATTGCACTGGGCGTATTGTTGCCGGCCTTCGCCATGGGCCGCGCGATCAGCAGCGCCCTTGAAGCCCTGGCCCGACAGCCGGAAGCGGAGCGCGCCATCATGCGTACGCTGTTTATCGGTCTGGCCATGATCGAGTCACTGGCTATCTATGTGCTGGTTATAGTACTCATCGTGCTGTTCCGCAACCCGATGCTGGAATACCTGTTGTAATAACAGGTCGATGCAAACGATGACGCACCCACTGAGTCTGCAGGGAAGATCGCCTTGGAACTGAACTGGTCGACATTCCTGCTGGAGATCATCAACTTTCTGATCCTGGTCTGGATCCTGAAGCACTTTTTCTACAAGCCGGTGCTGAATGTGATCGCCCGCCGCCGCCGCAGTATCGAAAAAAGCCTGAATGATGCCAACACCCTGCACGAGGATGCCGAGGCGCTGAGAGTCCAGTACGAAAACCGGCTGGCCGAGTGGGAAAAGGAACGCCAGGCCGCACGTACGTCTCTGGTCAAGGAGATCGAAACGGAACGAGCACAGCAGCTGGAGGCCCTGCGGGCCACCCTTGGCAAGGAGCGGAAGAAGGCCCGGGTCATAGAACAGCGCAGGCTGGAGACCAACCGGTTGCGCACTGAAGAAATGGCTCTGGCCCAGGGCGCACAGTTCGCCACACGGCTATTGTCCGTCGCAGCTGGACCGGAACTGGAACAACGCCTGCTCGACTTGCTCTTGAAAGAACTCACCGCCTTACCACCCAAGCAACTGAGTACTCTGCGCGCAGCAGCGGGCAAAACAGCCGACAGGATTCTGGTTGCCAGTACATATCCCCTGAATGACGCAACGCGCCTGTCCCTGGAAAACACGCTTGCTTCGGTACTGGAGGTAACGACGCCTTTTCACTACGAACAGGATAAGGAATTACTGGCCGGATTACGCGTCACTATGGGGTCCTGGGTGCTGCGCGCCAATCTGCAGGACGAACTGAAGAGTTTTGCCGAACTTGCCCATGAAACCTGAAGAGGTTGACGCCGCCGGACTGTTGGACAGACAGGCCGCCTGGCTCGAGCATTATCAACCCGGACTACGTATCACCGAGCAAGGCAGTGTGGTATCCGTGGGCGACGGCATCACCTGGATGTCGGGCCTGCCTTCGGCTGCAATGGAAGACATCCTGGCCTTTGAGGATGGCAGCCGGGCCATGGTCTTCGATCTCACCGAGGAGATGGTGGGGGCGGTGCTGCTGCACGAGACTGAGGCGCTGACCGCCGGCACAGCGGTTCACCTCGCCCACCGTGCATTGAGCATACCCGTCGGCGACAGTCTGCTGGGCCGGGTCATCGATCCACTGGGCAGGCCACTGGACCGTGGACCGGAGCCAGAACCTGGTGCCTGGCGCAGGCTGGAAACCCGTTCGCCGGCAATCATGGCCCGCGACCTTGTCCATGACCCCCTGTATACCGGCATCAAAGTGATCGACACACTCATCCCCATCGGCAAGGGGCAACGTCAGTTGCTCATTGGTGACGAGGGCCTTGGACGCAGTTCGCTCGCCCTTGACACCATCATCAACCAACGCGGCAAGGACGTCTATTGCGTATACGTGCTCATCGGACAGAAGCGCTCCACCGTCATCAACACCATCGAGACCCTGCGTAGCTATGGTGCACTGGAATACACCACGGTGCTGGTCGCCGAGGCCAGCGCCCTGCCCGGCCTGCAGCACCTGGCACCCTTTGCCGGCTGTGCCGTCGCGGAGTACTGGATGCAGCAGGGGCGCGACACCCTGGTGGTCTACGACGATCTCGCCACCCACGCCAAGACCTACCGCGAACTATCGCTACTGCTACGCCGCCCACCCGGACGGGAGGCCTATCCCGGCGATATATTTTCCGTCCATGCCCGTCTGCTGGAACGTGCCACGTGTTTCAATGCAGCCCATGGCGGCGGCAGCATGACGGCCCTACCCATCGTGGAAACAAAGCAGGGTGAGATTGCCACCTATATCCCCACCAACCTTATATCCATCACGGACGGACAGGTCTACCTTGACCATAACCTTTTCGTTGGCGGATTTCGTCCCGCCATCGACATCTCCAAATCCGTTTCCCGCATTGGCGGCCAGGCCCAGCATTCCCGTATCAAGGACGAGGCCGGACGCATGAAACTGGATTATCTGCAATTCCTGGAACTGGAGGTTTTTACCCGTTTTGGTGCTCGTCTCGAGGCCTCCATGGAGATTGCCATCCGGCGCGGCCGGGTGCTGCGCGAAATTCTCAAGCAAGACCGCCTGACACCCCTGTCCATCGAATTCCAGATGGCCTGGCTGGTGGCCTATAATGATGGCCTGTTCGACGACACCGAACCCGCGGATATTCGCGCTCATCTGAGCACTCTGGAAAAGCAGGTCAATCGCTCGGGGCTCACGCTGGACAACCCTCGTGAGCAATGGAGCGAAGCCGTGTCCGGCTGGCTCGGCCTGCAACCCCGGAAATAGCGGCCATGACCCGTCGTCGCGAGTTGGAGCAGCACCGCCATACCCTCGGCGAGATCCGCGGCATCATGAACTCCATGAAGACCCTGTCTTATATAGAAAGCCGCAAACTGGGACGCTTCCTCGATGCACAGCGTGCGGTGGTTGCCCACATCGAGACCATGGCGGCCGATTTCCTTGGGTTCTACCCCAGGGCGCTGCCACGAGCGGAGGAAGCAATACCGATCTGCCTGCTGCTCGGATCGGAGCGCGGTTTCTGTGGTGACTTTAACGAAACGCTGCTGCGGCAGCTGGAATCCCATCTTCGGGAATGCAGCATCGATACCCCGCGGTTAATCGTGACTGGAAATAAACTGGGTAACCAGCTGCAGGGAGATCCGCGAGTGGTTGTCTGTATTGATGGCGCCAATGTCGTCGAAGAAGCTGAAAAAACACTGAGCCTGATCATCAATACCCTGACTGAACTGCATGCAAAAGAAGGCGCAGTGTCACTCGCGGTGCTCTATCACGATCCTGATAAAGAGCAAATCGTTACTACAGAAGTACTGCCTCCCTTTGAACAGTACCAGGACACCGCGCCACGTTTTCCGCACCCCCCCGTGCTCAACCTGCCTCCAGCGACATTCCTCGCCGAGTTGATCGACCACTACCTGTTCGCCGCCCTGCACGAAATTATGTACGTGTCATTGATGGCGGAGAATATACAGCGGGTACGGCATCTGGAGGGTGCTGTGCAACACCTGGACGACAAGTCAGCAAACCTGCTGCACAAAAGCAATGCCTTGCGTCAGGAAGAGATTATCGAAGAAATAGAGGTCATTCTGCTCAGTGCCAGCAGCCTCGATGAGAGCCGGCCCAAACGCAAGTGAGTAGTATCCAGTATTCATTGCGGCAATAATCAATGGAATACAGACAATAGATTGATGCCATGCAGACCGAGTACCTGCCACTGGAAAACCCGAGGCCACCCTGCCAGAACTGATTTATCAATCGAGCGAGCACTTTGCGCGCATTGATCATGTCAACCTGGATAACTTACTGCAGCGTATCGGTGATAGCCGCCTGGTGTTGCTCGGCGAAGCCTCACATGGCACTGCCGAATTTTACGAAATGCGGGCGCGAATTACCCGGGAGCTTGTCGAAAGGAAAGGCTTTAACATTATTGCTGTGGAAGCCGACTGGCCGGATGCTGCATGTATTGATCGCTATATTCATGATTCATCGTCCGACCCATTGCTGGAAAGCAAACCTTTTTCCCGCTTTCCCACCTGGATGTGGGCAAATCAGTCCGTACTGGAGTTCACCCACTGGTTAAAAGTGCACAACGAGAAAATTTCTTCTCCTGAAGAGCAGACGGGTTTCTATGGCCTGGATCTGTATAGCATGTTCAGTTCAATGGAAGTGGTACTGAACTACCTGGAAGAAGTCGATCCTGAAACTGCGGAAGTAGCCCGGTTACGTTATGGGTGCATGATGCCATGGGCCAATGATCCGGCGATGTATGCCCAGGTCACCCTCACCAGACAATACAGGGAATGCGAAAAAGATGTGCTTGACACACTGCAGAACCTTATGAAAAAGCGCGTGGACTATTGCAGGGCTGATGGGAAACGATTCTTTAATGCTGAGCAAAATGCCCGCCTGGTAGCCAATGCCGAACGCTATTACCGCACCATGTACTATGCCGAAAACAACTCCTGGAATCAGCGTGATCAGCATATGTTTGAAACCCTGCAATCTGTTCTGAAGTTTAGAGGCCCGACTTCAAAAGCGGTGATCTGGGAACATAATTCACATATTGGTGACGCTCGGGCAACCCAGATGAGCGCTCGTGGCGAGTTTAATATTGGTCAGCTTGCGCGTCAGGAGTATGGCGATAACGCCTATCTCATCGGCTTTGGCACCGACCACGGTACAGTAGCCGCCGCCTCGGAATGGGGTGGGCCCATGGAAGTGAAACAGGTACAGCCATCGCATATCGATAGTTATGAACGTATCTGTCATGAAACGATGACAGACAACTTCCTGTTGCCTTTACGCAAGCCACTACAGGAAATAACCCGTAACAAGCTGCTTTCGGAACGCCTGGAACGCGCTATTGGCGTTATTTACAGACCCGAGACCGAGTTACAAAGTCACTATTTCTATGCCGCACTACCACGTCAGTTTGATGAATATATCTGGTTTGATGAAACACGGGCAGTTGAGCCATTGACCCGGGAAACCATCAAAGATATGCCTGATACATTTCCGTTTGGCCTTTGAATAAACCAAAGAGTCCGCAATAATGTGCTCTTCGATAACATCGCCTGCATCTTATGCAGATAGCGAGATTCATGGGCACTTGAAAAATACGGACTAGTTATGCAGCAGACCGTCAGTATTCGTTCCATCATGGATGAGTTTGCCAGTTCTACGGGACTGAGCAATGCTTCTCGTGAACCAAGACGTTATCTATGGACCGATGCTTTTGCCGTATGTAACTACCTGGAACTGTATCGCCAGACGGCTGAACAGAACTATATGCAACTGGCCCTGAAGCTGGTCGACCAGGTTCATATCACCCT
>CAJQPV010000084.1 GCA_905480305.1 uncultured Gammaproteobacteria bacterium
AGCCTTCGACCCGCCGCCAAAGGTTGAATCCGCCTTTGTCCGGCTGGAACCCTATCAGCAGCCCCGGGTACAGGTAACGGATGAAGCCCGGTTCGAAAAACTGGTGAAACAGGCGTTTTCCCAGCGCCGTAAAACCCTGCGCAACACCCTGCGGGACATGGTGGATGCCGGGGCAATGACAGAGCTGGGCATTGACCCGTCAGCACGCGCCGAGACACTGGCCATCGAGGACTTCGCAGCCCTCGCCAACCACCTCTGCAACACCTGACACCCGGACTGCTCAAACACGATTCACCTGCGCTCACTGGCTAGAGAACAACGCCAGTCTGTATACTCGATATTTCCAGTCATTACTCTTGAATCATATGGCCAAGCTCGCAAAAAAATCAGCCCCGGAACAGGATTTGTTCTTTAACCGTGAACTCAGTTTACTGGCATTTCACAAACGCGTGTTACTGCAGGCCGAAGATGAATCGGTTCCCCTGCTTGAACGGCTGCGCTTCCTGTGTATTTCCAGCACCAACCTGGATGAATTCTTTGAGGTGCGTGTTGCCGGCCTGATGCAGAAATGCGAATGGGGTATAACCGAGGCGGACTCTGATCTCATGACGGCGCGCGAGGTGCTGGACCGCGTCAATATCGAAGCTCATAAACTGGTAGCTGCCCAGTACAGCATGCTTAATGACATACTCATACCGGAACTGGCGAAGAACAAGATACGCTTTGTACGCCGCAGCCACTGGAATCCCAGGCAGGCCTCCTGGATCAAGCGTTATTTCAACAGCAAACTGTTGCCGCTGATCAGTCCACTGGGGCTGGATCCTGCGCACCCGTTTCCGCGCATCCAGATCAAGAGCCTTAACTTTATCGTTTCACTGGAAGGCAAGGACGCCTTTGGACGCAATAGCGGTACCGCTATCGTACAGGCGCCACGTTCACTGCCACGCATAATCAAGCTGCCCAATGAGCACTCCCGGGGCCCTAACGATTATGTATTCCTGTCATCGGTTATCCATACCTACGTGGGCGACCTGTTCCCGGGCATGAAACCTACCGGTTGCTACCAGTTCAGGGTTACCCGCAACAGTGAACTGTTTGTCGATGACGAGGAAGTGGATGATCTACTGCGCGCCCTGCAGGGACAATTGCCGGCACGCCGTTTCGCCGATGCCGTGCGCCTTGAGGTCGCCGATAACTGCAAACCGGACATGGCCAGCTTCCTGCTGGAGAAGTTCGGCTTGCATGAAGACCATCTCTACCAGGTGCATGGCCCGGTAAACCTGAACCGTCTGCTTGCCGTCTGTGACCTGGTTAACCGGCCGGAACTGACCTACCCGGGCTTCAAACAGGGCGTTCCGCGGCGCCTCAGTCATGGCGACGTATTTGAGTCCATCCGGCGTAATGATATTCTGCTGCATCACCCCTACGAGTCATTCGCCCCGGTACTGGCACTGGTACAACAGGCCGCCAGGGATCCGAAAGTCCTTGCCATCAAGCAAACTGTTTATCGAACCGGCCATGAGTCGGCCCTCACCAAGGCACTGATTGAAGCGGCCAAGGCCGGCAAGGAAGTGACCGTGGTGGTCGAATTGCGCGCGCGCTTCGATGAAGAGGCCAATATCGCCGTGGCAACACAGCTGCAGGATGTTGGCGTGCACGTGGTTTACGGCGTGGTCGGTTACAAGACGCATGCAAAAATGCTGATGATTGTGCGCCGCGAAGGACGCGTGTTACGCCGTTATGTACACCTCGGCACCGGTAATTATCATGCCGGCACTTCGCACGTTTATTCGGATTTCGGACTGCTTACCTGCGACAAGGACATCGGTGAAGATGTCCACAAGGTGTTTCAGCAACTCACCGGCCTGGGCAAGGCAAGCAAACTGAAGAGGCTGCTGCAATCACCTTTCACCCTGCATAAGACTCTGCTGCAGCTGATTGCCAGGGAAGCTGATATCGCCCGGAAGGGAAAACCGGCCCGCATTATTGCCAAGATGAACGCCCTTACCGAAAAGGAAATTATCCGGGCGCTGTACGAGGCATCCACAGCGGGCGTAAAAGTTGAATTAATCATCCGCGGCATCTGCAACCTGCGCCCCGGCATCCCCGGCATATCCGAGAACATACAGGTACGATCTATAGTAGGACGCTTTCTCGAACATACGCGCGTCGTGTTCTTCAACAACGATGGCGACAAGGAAATCTATTGCGGCAGTGCAGACTGGATGGAGCGCAACCTGTTCTCGCGTGTCGAGGTCTGCTTTCCGATACTTGACCCGCTGTTGCGTGAAAAGGTACTCAAGGAGGGACTGCTACCTTACCTGTCCGACAACACGCAGTCCTGGCAGCTACAGAGTGATGGCAATTACAAACGTAACAAGCCGGGGAACGCCAGGCCACGCATCGCGCAGAACATCCTGCTGGAGAAACTCTCGGACTCCAGCTAGTTCAAACCCCGAACTCAAGCGTTACATTTATCGCCTTCAGGTATTTTTTCTCCTGCTCCAGATCTGCCAGGGTCAGCGCATGTTTTTCCAGCCAGCCCTTCGGGAACTGCAGCTGCACGTTATCACCATTGGCCTGCATGCCGATCTCCGGCAATTCAACACGCTTGTGGCCACGTTGTAACAACACGGCAATACGCAACATGATACACAGGCGGGTCACCGGCTCAGCCAGCGCCTCACCCAGCTCATCGATCACAGTGGCCGGAAACTTGTCGCGATGCGCGCGTATCAGGGTCGCAACTATTTGCTGCTCATTGCGGGTAAAACCCAGCATATCCGAATTACGTACAATATATTCACCGTGCTTCTGATACTTGCCATGTGCAATTGCCAGGCCGACCTCGTGCAGATGTGCCGCCCATCTCAGGCATGCCCGGTAATAAGCCTTGCGATTCAGTTTCCAGCAAGACGCCAGCCTGGAAAAGCAGTCATCTGCTGTCTGTTCGACGCGTGCAGCCTGTTTCAGATCAACCTGGTAACGGCTCGTCAGGGTACTGACCGACTGTTCACGCACACTGTCATGTTCGGTACGTCCAATCAGGTCATACAGCAGACCTTCACGCAAGGCACCATCAGAAGCCCACATGCGATTTATCTTTAATCCTTCAAACACGGCAATTAATGCCGCGACGCCACCGGGGAAAACCGGCATGCGCTCCTTGCCAAGTCCCTTCAGATCGAGTGCCTCGGCGCTGCCAGTCTTGATCAGGGCGGCACGCAAATTCTCAAGCGACTCCGGCGTAATACCATCGTCACTCCAGCCCTGGCCAACAACCACTTTCTCGATGGTGCGAATTGTGCCGGACGAACCAATGGCTCTCTCCCAACCGATACGCCGGTAGGCCTTTTCCATCGGTTCCATGTGCAAACGCGCAGCCGTTATTGCCTTCTGCATGTTTTTTCGGGTGATCATGCCGTCGCTGAAATACTTGAGACTCAGGCTTACGCAACCGATAAACAGACTTTCCAGATGACGGGACTGATAGCCATCCCCGATAATAAGCTCCGTGCTGCCACCACCAATATCAACGACCAGCATACGGCCCTCGATACGCCGGACACTGTGGGAAACGCCGAGATAAACCAGACGCGCCTCCTCCTGACCGCCAATAATCTCAATCTGGTGACCCACCGCCTGTTGTGCACGACGCATGAATTCCCGCGCATTACCGGCACGACGCAGCGTGTTGGTGCCAACCACGCGCACCTGTGATCCGGGAATATCCTGCAACCGTTCACCGAATCGCGACAAGCACTGTAACGCCCGCTCAATTGCTTCCTCGGTAAGATTCACATTCTCGTCAAGACCGGATGCCAGCCTGACCATGTCACGAATGCGATCCACTACCTCGAGCTCGGTGCCCGAGTAACGTACTACCTTCATATGAAAACTGTTCGAGCCGAGATCAACAGCTGCCAGAAAAGGCACCGGGAAGGACGAACCGTTTTCCGATGATTCAGTCATCTTTTTTTACCAGATTCTTAATGATTGACAAGGCATACAGGTCTGAATCGCAGCTACTGTAACTCCCTCCCCTTCCGGGAAAGAACCGGGGAGCAGGGGCTTGCTTTTACGAGAATGTTTTATCAGGAATATCCTGCGCTGCCGACGGTGTTGCTATCATGCTACAAACTGCAATCGCAATAAAGCGGAGATATATCGAACAATAACAACTGACAGCTACATTACCTGACTGAACAACAGGCAGATTACACGAACAGAGAGATGCGGGTATAGCGGGGATCAGGCGGAGTTATGACAGACTACGAACAGACAGAGGGGATGCCCTACCAGGGAATGCGCACTGACAGAAAAAGATCCGCTGCAGGTTCACCGCGACTGCCATTGCGAAAATCGTGCTGTTCGTTCTGGACAGCGGTAGCAGGCGTCTGAAAGGACATGTGGATGCCAGCGCCGCCACGGCCGACTTCTGTCAGCGTGATATCACCGGCAATCAGATCCGGCAGGTTTGGCTTGCTGAAAAAACTCTCACTGGCATCGACGGCGGTGGTCATGAGGACACTCAGGCTGACCAGCAGGGATACCAACATCAAGGGGTCGGGTTTCCGGAAAAAACGCTTTTTTGTTAACATGACAGCCTCTTCAGTCGGTGCTTGCTGTGGGGCTTGAGCCGCCTTTAAACAGCAGGGTTGTACACATAATGGCGAACGCCCGCGCTGGTTTCCGCGTACCCGTTCACATATTCAGGATTCCCCCACTACCTGATGAACAACAAAAACACCCATCCGCCACATTGAAGCAGCGCAAGAGAATGTAATTTATTATTTAATTACAACCAGTTATCTAAATGACAGGCTTCAACCAGCATTCTGGCAGGGGCCCGCCCGAGGGAAACGACAGGGTTGTCTTTTTCAGCACCACCGCGCTCTGCCTACCCCCATACAAAGGGTACCTGCCGGGCATTTCATCCCGGCATGGATCCACAAGCGCTGAAATATCAAGCACCTCCACCAAATCACCGTTTTCTTTTGTTATCAGATACATCACAGCTCCGAAGTGTTTTTGCTGACGCCACACCTGCT
>CAJQPV010000085.1 GCA_905480305.1 uncultured Gammaproteobacteria bacterium
AGAAACTCCAGTGAGCACCAGCAACGGTCTCATCCTTCATCTCAACCTCTTGTTACCCTTGCAATACAAACCTTGAAGTAAACAGCGACCATCAGCATGCCTGACTCCAAAGAAATACCTGTGAAAACCGCACCGGCTAAAGCCGGATCGATCGGTCATATCCGGCCGATTAAACACCGCTCCCTGGCCTTCTCGGCAATTGCTCCATGCATCGTCCAAAGGCGAAGGGGTCAGGGATTTACTTGCAGCCTGCTCACGCTTGTTTGTTCTGCATGTTTTTTTATTAAATGTTCCTATGTTTTGACGACGTTGTAGATCACTGGCATTTGTCCTTTCCATCTAATCCAGGTGTCATTGTCTGTAATCAGTTCGGCCATAAAATGGCCTACGTTTATTCGACTGGTTGTGCCTGCGTCAAATATTGCACTTCGAACAGGTGAAGGGTACTCCTCGTACTCGGTAACCTCGTCTTCATTGATCAAGCCGTCCGGCCGCACCGCCGCCCATTCAATTTTACTATCATTCTGACCGATTTCGGTGCGCAGGTAGTCTGCGGCTTTCTCATTATCTACGTGAGGTGGCAACAACAAGCGCAGCAGCCAGATCACACACTTTTGTCCAAATGAAATCTGCTCCGGGATATCCCGGTTACTATTACCCGTGGTGTTCATGAGCACAAATTTTACCGGTACTTCTGGCTTGTTTTCCTTGATAGCGCAGCACAACCGACCAACAGCATCTGTAACAAGCCGGCGAGGATTACCATAGATACCCTTGAAACTCATGTTATGTCCAAGGCAAGAAGCAACAGCGTTACAACCTTTGACATACTGGACCAGCTCGGCATCACCAAGATCAACAACACTTGCACGGATTATAGATACATTTTCATGACTCTTTATGGTTTCAGGTAAACCGTCCACCGTTCGAACAATTATCCTGACGCACTCGCCACGATTTAGCAGCTGCTCAACCAGCAACCGCCCGGTTGCTCCAGTCGCTCCGACAACAAGGGTCACCATCATTTTTTCTCTCTAATATGCGGTAGTGAATTAACGCAGGAACAAGCGCATGCAATCGGGTTCAGGGTAGACACCTGCAGGGAATCATGAAATCAGCAGTTGCTGCATAATTATTACATAGCCAGCGATAGCGGAGTGTTTATCACCATGACGCCTAAACCAGGCATCAAGCTCGGCATGCACCCTTACCCACATAAGCCAGGGATGTCTCCTGGACGGCATGCTCTCTTGAAAAAAAGGGCTTACCTGTTTATGGTTTTATTTCAATAAACTCTGCACTCCCTGCTTCTGGAATTTTCTGTAGTCATCGAAAAGTAAATCAGACAATGCGGCATCAGTGACACTGGTTACATGGTAATACTTGCCATTTTCGACATCTTTCACGTTTACCGGTATACCTTCCAGCTCTACCGCCAGTAACTCTGCCGGCGCTCCCATGCTTTCGGACATGCCATTATAATGGCCCGCCATGCTGCGCGATAACCTCACCAGCGTTTCCAGGGTCGCGAAATCCTGAGCTGACAACTTGCCGCTGGCAGCAGTCGCCATACAAACCTCTGCGACCGCTTGCCCGTTCTTTAACAGGCTGCTGGCCTGGCATTGCAGGCCGGCAACAGTCTGCTTGCCCTGATCAACGATCCTGATGTCGACTGGCGTCACCGGCTTGCCCGCTGCAGGGGCACCCAGTATCGAGCCCATGCGCTGTTCAACCATGTTCCTCTGTTCTGCGGGCAACCCGGCAAGTATGCTATCCATATATGGTGCTACAGTCTCCTTGACACTTGCAGCTGCCTGCACCGCTGCTTCAAGTTCTGCGGCTGTCATCTGTGTGTACTGTTGATTAGCAGGCTCGACATAAGTAAGAACTCCTGTGCCACTGTCATAGAGCAGATAATCCTCTCTGCCAATACTGCCGATCCTGCCCTTGCCGTTCCTGATCTGTATTGACGTATTGAGTCCGTCCGAGCCCTGTATTGCCATCGTGGTATCGGCATGTGCCGGCATAGTGCCAAGCGCAGCTAACGCCACGGCAATACCGCAAATCCTGTACTTTAAATCCATAGTGACACCTTCTTTTGCCTCTGTGAAATAATCATCTCTTGCCGACCATCGGACCCTGTCTATCATATAACATCCTGAAATAGCCTATAAATACTCGCAGAAAATAATGAACCTGCAGCAGCTTACTCAAGCACCCTCGGCATAAGCTCCACCAGATTACACGGCCGGGTGCGATAATCCAGCTGGTGACTGATGATTTTTTCCCAACCGGTTCGACAGGCGCCGGTGGAGCCTGGCAGGCAGAAGATAAAAGTCGCGTTTGCCACTCCGCCCAGTGCGCGTGACTGAATGGTTGATGTACCGATCTCGTCAAAAGACACAGCACGGAATACCTCACCAAAACCTTTTATCTCTTTATCTAGCAATACCTTGATGGCCTCGGGCGTGCTGTCGCGCCCGGTGATACCGGTGCCACCGGTG
>CAJQPV010000086.1 GCA_905480305.1 uncultured Gammaproteobacteria bacterium
TTGCTTGACATTATCGTCTTTGGACGTGCCGCCGGTAACAAGATCATTGAGTTCCTGGCGAGAACCGCTATCACCGGCCACTGCATGACGACATGCTGGAGCCGGCACTGCAGCGACTGGCTCGATGGGATAATACTGAAGAAGGTCTGTCCGTCAGCGTGCTGCGTGAGGAACTGACCCGCGCTATGGAAGAGCACTGCGGAGTCTTTCGTACTGAAGAAGTTCTCAGCGAAGGTGTCAACAAGGTTCTCGCCTTGCAGCAGCGCATGAAAGACGTGCGCATCAGGGACCACAGCCAGGTTTTCAACACCGCACGGATTGAAGCACTGGAGCTGGAAAACCTCATGGATGTTGCCATTGCAACGATCATGTCGGCTCACAAACGCCAGGAAAGCCGGGGCGCACATTCACGCATAGACTATCCAGAACGTGATGATGTCAACTGGTTACGCCATAGCCTGTATCACAAGACAAGCCACACGGTAGATTACAAACCGGTGCGCATGAAACCACTAACGGTGGATTCCTTCCCGCCAAAGCCACGTACTTATTAATAGCGAACGCCATGAAATTTTCTATCTATCGCTTTAATCCGGATACCGACAAGCAACCCGGTATGCAGGACTACGAGTTGTCTGATGAGGGACTCGACAGGGACATGATGTTACTGGATGCGCTACTGGAGCTGAAGGTGCAGGACGAGACCTTGAGTTTTCGGCGTTCCTGCGGGGAGGGTGTGTGTGGTTCCGATGGCATGAATGTAAACGGCACCAATCAACTCGCCTGTATCACACCGCTGTTTAGCCTGAAATCGCCCATCGTGATCAACCCGATGCCGGGATTACCGGTAATCCGTGATCTGATTGTTGACATGGAACAGTTTTACCACCAGTACCGCGCGGTAAAACCCTACCTGATCAACAATGACCCGGAACCCGGTGTCGAACACCTGCAATCACCCGGGGACAGGGAAAAGCTTGATGGCCTGTATGAATGTATCCTGTGTGGCTGTTGCTCAACATCCTGCCCGTCATTCTGGTGGAATCCCGACAAGTTTCTTGGCCCGGCAGCATTGTTACAGTCATGGCGATTCCTCGCAGACAGTCGAGATCAGGCAACCGATGAGCGGCTTGCCGGCCTGGACGGACCGTTCAAGTTGTTCCGCTGCCATACCATTATGAACTGCGTGGAAGTCTGTCCGAAAGGACTAAACCCGACACGCGCTATAGGCCGCATCAAGGAATTGATGGTAAAACGATCCGTCTGATGAATGCTCTGGAAACCACAGATTCAGAACGCAATATACGTAACCGGCTTGCCTGGCAATGCCGTCGCGGCATGCGCGAGCTGGATGAACTTTTGAACCGCTTTCTGCTGCAACGCTACAGCAGCCTTGACAGCCTGCAACAGCAAACCTTTACCCGGCTGCTGGATTATCCGGATGACGTTTTACTTGAACTATTAATGGGCCGTATGGCTCCCGCAGACAAGGATGTCGCGCACATTGTCCAGGAAATACGCAACACCGCTGCGCCTTGAGATCGCACCGTCCCGTGTGCTGGGCTACTGGGTTATCATGGCTTATGGCTTGCCGCTGTTGTTATTGCCCTTTTTGCAATTACCCGGCTGGTTGAATCTCGCACTTCTCATGTTGCTGCCTGGCGGCTTTATCAGAACATGGCGTTCGCAGGTGTTGCTGCTGCATCAGGATGCAGTGCAACTATTACACTGGGGAGAAGAAAAAAACTGTCTGCTGGGTCTTCGCTCAGGCAGTCAACAACAGAAAGTGCTCTGTAACCAGGTCTTTCTCATGCCCTGGCTGGTGATCCTTTATTTTAACAAGACAGGTCCTGGCAAGGACTCGTTGGTGTTGTTACCTGATATGGTTGATCGTGAAACTTTTCGAAAGCTGCGGGTACGCTTGCAACTGGACATAAATAAACCATGAGATATCTGCAGGGTATTATTATTCCTGCATGGTGTTGCCTGTTGCTACTGTCAGGGCTTGCCGGTTGCAGTGAACCACGGGACGACGTTATCCGTTTTGGACTTGCCAGTGCACCAGCCAACCTTGATCCGCGTTACGCTACCGATGCCACTTCGGCTCGTATAAACCGCTTGCTGTATCAACGCCTCGTTGATTTTGATGCGCAGTTTCGTCCGCTACCGGCATTGGCAAACTGGCGGCAGATCACACCGTTGCGCTACCGCTTCCGTCTGAAAGCAGGGCGGGCGGATTTTCATGACGGTAGCACCCTGAATGCTGCTGATGTGGCCGCAACTTACCAGTCAATACTGGCCCC
Organism: uncultured Gammaproteobacteria bacterium; assembly: GCA_905480305.1. Classification (GTDB taxonomy): domain Bacteria; phylum Pseudomonadota; class Gammaproteobacteria; order UBA9214; family UBA9214; genus UBA9214. The sequence continues at coordinate 2,304 of CAJQPV010000086.1, forward strand.
GGACAGCGGATCACCTCATGCCGGCACCCTGAAGCTGATCGAGCGTATTACCGTTGAGGACAGCAATACGCTGGATTTTTATCTGCATCGACCGGACCCGTTATTCCCCGGTTATCTCGCCATTGGTATTTTGCCTGCCGCCGGGATCAGTAGTAATTATCCTTTTCATGAGAAACCCGTCGGCAGTGGTCCGTTCCGCCTTGCTGAATGGCCTGAGCCGGGCAGGCTAACCCTGAAACGACTCGCGGACGGTCAATTATTTGAGATGATCAGGATAGGTGATCCGACTGTGCGGGTTTTAAAACTGCTGCGCGGTGAGGTTGATATTCTGCAAAATGATCTCCCTTCCGAATTACTCAGCTACCTGTCAGGTAAATCTGATCTCAAGGTGACCTTCGGTGCCGGCAGTAATTTCTCCTATATCGGCTTTAACCTCGCAGATCCGGTCACCGCTAACTTGCAGGTACGACAGGCGATTGCGCATGCCATTGACCGCGATGCGATCGTGCATCATATCTTCGGTGATGCCGCCAGGCCAGCAGCAGCATTATTGCCACCCGAGCACTGGGCTGGTCATAAGGCACTTGAGCCATTGTCTTATGATCCTGTGCGTGCGCGCCAGTTGCTGGCCGAGGCAGGCTACAGTGAAGCAGAGCCGCTGAAACTGGGTTACAAGACCTCCACCGACCCGCTGCGTATCCGTATCGCGACGATAATCCAGCAGCAATTGCGTGAAGCCGGGATAGATATGGCATTGCAAAGCTACGACTGGGGTACCTTTTACGGCGATATCAAGGCGGGGCGCTTTCAGATGTATAGCCTGTCCTGGGTTGGTATTAAAACTCCGGATATTTTTCGTTACGCCTTTCACAGCGAGTCGCTACCGCCAGAAGGCGCAAACAGGGGGCATTTGCATGATGCCGCCATCGATAATCTGGTGGCTGCAGCAGAGCAGGGTGCCTCACTGGAAGCACAGGCAGTTGCCTATCGGGACATTCAATTCAGGCTACTGCAGCTGTTACCCTATATTCCACTCTGGTATGAAGACCACGTCTTCGCTGCCCGCAATGATATCAGCGGTTACCAACTGGCAGGCGACGGTAACTACGACAGCCTTGTCACTACCATCAGAATTCCTTGACGATACAGAAAGAAATATCCTGACGCTGCTGGAGCAATGAGTAGTTAAACATTCATAGGTTTATATCAACCATCCCTGACTCTATAATCAAATCATGCAGCCAAACCCCTACCAGATAAAAGCAAGTATCGACGGACAGCGCCTGCAACTGCTCGAATCCGACAAAATAATCATGGACGTCGCTATCGCCACCGCCAGCAATGGTCCCGGCGAAATCATGCACAGTGAATGCACACCACGGGGTTGGCACATAATTCGTGCAAAGATAGGTGCTGGTGCCCCGGAAAATGCAGTCTTTACAGGACGCCGGCAAACCGGGGAGATCTTTACGCCGGCTTTAAAGGAGCAACACCCCGGGCGAGACTGGATGCTAACCCGCATCCTCTGGCTGAGCGGGCTTGAACCGGGAAAGAATCGACTGGGTGAGCGAGATTCAATGCGTCGTTACATCTACATCCACGGCTGCCCCGATACAGACGAGATGGGCATACCGTCATCGCACGGTTGTATCAAAATGAGAAATGCAGAGGTGATTCGTTTATTTGATATTGTTCCTGCCGGAACAAAGGTGCTGATTCAGGAAGCGCGACTCTGATTAAATAAAACCCGACAAGCGCTTGTTCTGTTCTTTTGTTGTCTCCAGCTATGGGGACGTGGACAATTTTGTATGTTTTCCCTGCTATCGCACCCGGTCAGCAACATAGGTGCCTCTTTTCGGTATCTTGTAAAGGACACCATCTACGACCAGATTCTCAACAGCTTTTCGTACTGTCATGTAGGAGATGCCGAGTTCTTTTGCGATTGTCCTTTCACCATTCAGCTTGGTATCGACTTCCAGGTTGCTAATAAACTCCCTGATTCTGTATTCCACAAAAAGATATTTATATGCAAATTTATCCATGGTATCTGCATCCTGAAGTGATGATGTAAAAAGTCTTCCCGGAAGACTGTCTGCCAGGTATGGAAGCTACCTGATCTATATGACACTTATGGCTAACAAGATACGTGCCAGTTTGTTAACTCAGCAAAAAACAGTAATAAGCACATGAAACAATAAATATAATTATGTAATTACATGAGTCGATCAAGCTCTGTTGTTGCCCGGTATTGGTGCCAGGTCTGGTTACTTGCACCAGATTGAGAGTATGGTGAACATAAATGGCATCCTCCATTCAGGTTTGCCAGAGTATCTAGTTCAAGTTTTGGTTTGTCCCCCCCGCAACCTGAGCACTTTTGTGCTTTGGTTGTCTGTCATTAATATGGAGGTGTTGTGATGTCTATGGTTAAAGTAATCGAAGTTATTGCTGAATCGAAAAAATCCTGGGATGCAGCTGCAGAAAATGCAGTAAAAGAAGCATCCAAGTCGGTGCGTAATATCAAATCGCTGTATGTGCAGGACATGCAGGCTGTTGTCGAAGACGGGAAAATCAGCAAGTACAGAGTGAATGCCAGGATTTCTTTTGTAGTTGAGTAAGTCGGCACAGGCGAGAAGCGGCCTGTTGTACTACCAGGCCGCTGCACCTGACAGCCGCACCGAGGTATTGTCACTGCCTGCGCTGGATCTCTGCCAGCGCAGGGATTGTCTCTCCCTGATCGACAGACGTTTTGGCCGCTGTTTTGTTTGTGCCAAAGCTCTTTTGTTGGCAGAACCGAGGCGTGTGTGACCAGAATCACAGGAATAAATATGCTCTGATACGAATGGCACTTACTTAAGCCAAAATCACCGTCATCCCGGCGCAGGCCGGGATCCAGCTGCACCGTTGGTGGCTTCGTTGCCTGGATTCCGGCCTGCGCCGGAATAACGGGAAGTCGTCATCTGCCTTAAGTAAGCCACTCTGGTCTGGCACCCTTTAATATCCATCAACCTTGCTGAGAAATTAATATGAGTAATGATACGAATGTCACCTGGCATGAGGCCAGTGTTAGCCGTGAGATGCGTGAGAAGAAAAATGCGCACAGGGGCTGTGTTATATGGTTTACCGGATTGAGTGGTTCGGGC
>CAJQPV010000087.1 GCA_905480305.1 uncultured Gammaproteobacteria bacterium
CGCACCAGCTGGGCTGCACTCTCCCTGACCTGCGCGACCGAACCCGGCGCAGACTGCAATAATTCTGTGTACAGCGTCTGGATGGAATCCAGCACCATCACCTGGGGCTGTTCCTTCGCGGCCGTTGCGATAATGCGTTCCACTGATGTTTCCGAATACAGGCGGATAGCCTCACCATCGATACCAAGACGCCCGGCACGCATGGAAATCTGCTCCGGCGATTCCTCTCCGGTAACATACAATGAGGACATCTCGCTGGACAGCGTTGCCAGCACCTGCAATAGCAAGGTGGATTTACCAATGCCGGGATCACCACCGATCAACACCACGGAACCCGCCACCAGGCCACCGCCCAGTACCCGGTCAAGCTCGGCCATACCAACAGAAGCACGCACCTGCGCATCTGTTGGTATCGCGGACAAACGCGTCACACTGCCGGCAGCGCCACCGCTGTAGCCGGAAAAACGCGAACTGGCTGGCCTGGCATCAGGAATACCTTCAGACAGGGTATTCCAGCCGCCACAGTCAGTGCACTGTCCAGCCCATTGTGGCACCTGTGTGCCGCAAGCACTGCAAACATAAACTGTCCTGGTCTTCGCCATCAGTGATGCCCCGGGTAAGCGGATAGTTGCCAGCGTAACAGCAGTGCAAACATTACATTCAGCTGTATTCGAACTGTACCCGCGAACCAACGCCGCAGAGTAATTCATAGGAGATGGTACCGGCCGCTGCCGCCACCTCGTCAACCGGCAAAGCTTCACCCCAGAGAACCACCTCATCACCGACCCTGGCTTGCGGCTGATCGACAAGGTCAATACAAATCATATCCATGGAGACACGTCCCGCAAGTTTTGCCGGCTTGCCATTGACCAGCACCGGGGTACCGCCTGGCGCATGCCGCGGATAACCGTCACCGTAACCGATGGCCGCCACGCCAACCAGCCTGTCAGTCGGACAGACCCAGTCCTCACCGTAGCCGATTGCGTCTCCTGCCCGACGCTCATTGACGGCGATCAAACGGGTACTGAGCGTCATCACTGCTTGCAGATCAAGTGATGCAGCACTGCGGCCTATCAGCGGCGTACCACCATAGAGCATGATACCCGGGCGAACCCAGTCGAGATGGGTGTCTGGCCAGCCAACGATGGCAGCAGAGTTGGCCAGCGTCTGTTCTGCCGGAATAGCCGTGAGCGCATCCAGAAACGTCTGTCGCTGCCTGGCGGTCGAATTACTGTCCAGATCATCGGCACAGGGAAAATGCGACATGTAGCGTATAGCCCCGATGCGCGGAATTTTTTGCAGGCGCGCGGTCACAGCCTCGATGTTTTCAGTTGCAAAGCCAAGCCGGTGCATACCGGTATCGAGTTTTACCCAGACGTCCAGCGGCCGCAGTAAACTGCCCTGCTCCAGTAACGCCAGCTGACTTTCATGATGAATAACCACATCCAGCTGAAAGCCGTTAACCAGCGCGATGTCCTCGGCGCCAAACAAGCCTTCCAGCAAAACGATGCGCCGGTCAAAACCCGCCTCTCGCAAACTGATGGCCTCATCGATACAGGCAACACCAAAGGCATCGGCATCCGGTAGCGACTGCGCCACCCTGACCATGCCATGACCATAGGCATTGGCCTTGATGATGGCCATAACTCTACTGCGGGGTGCCGCTTGCTGAACGCGGGAGAAATTATGTTGCAGTGCCTGCAGGTTGATATGTGCCCGGAGCGGTCGGGTCATCCAAACTCACCGCCGCTATACTGGCTGTCGGCTGCGTAATTTTCAAAGCGCGTGAACTGCCCCCTGAATGTCAGCAGGCGCGTACCGATCGGACCATTACGCTGTTTACCGATAATGATTTCGGCCAGGCCCTTGTGTGGACTGTCCTCGTTATAGACTTCATCGCGATAGATAAACATGATGACGTCCGCATCCTGCTCGATAGCGCCGGACTCACGCAGATCAGACATGACCGGGCGCCGGTCCGAACGTTGTTCAAGGCTGCGATTCAACTGCGAAAGTGCGATCACCGGAACTTCCAGTTCCTTCGCCAGCGCCTTCAGGTTACGCGATATTTCGGAAATCTCTGTAGTGCGGTTTTCACGGGTATTACCGATCTGCATTAACTGCAGGTAATCAATCACGATCATGCCAATGTCATGTTCCCGCTTCAGTCGCCGGGCACGGGCGCGCAGCTCCAGCGGTGACAATGCCGGGGTGTCGTCAATAAAAATCGGCGCAATATCCAGCAGGCTGACCGCCGAGGTCAGTCTGGGCCAGTCATCATCATCAAGTTTACCGGTGCGGATCTTGTGCTGGTCTATGTGGCCCAGTGAAGACATCATACGCAGAGCCAGAGACTCGCCGGGCATTTCCATACTGAAGATCGCAACCGGCACCTGGTTCTGAATCGCCGCATTCTCGGCAAAATTGACTGCCAGCGTGGTCTTACCCATGGAGGGACGCCCGGCAACGATAATCAGATCGGAGGGCTGCAGCCCGGCAGTCATGTCATCCAGATCGGAAAAGCCGGTCGACACACCGGTCAGCGGGTTATCCTGCTGTGACAGCATGTCAATGCGGTCTACCGCAGCTGTCAGCAGGGTGCGAATACTCTTGAAGCCACGCTTGCCACGGTTACCCTGCTCGGCAATGTCAAATACCAGCTTCTCGGCGTCATTCAACAACTCGGCGGTCTCGCGCCCTTCTGACTCCAGCGCGCTACCTGCGATGGTATTGCCGACCGTCACCAGCTGCCGCGCCACCGACTTGTCGCGCACGATATCCGCATAGGCCTTGATGTTTGCAGCGCTTGGCGTGTTCTGTGCCAGCGCACCCAGTGCAGCAAGACCGCCGACGTCGTCCAGCAGACCGTTATGGCTGAGCCATTCGGAGAGCGTGACGGCATCCAGCGGATCACTTCTCTCCGCCAGCTCGACAATGGCATGAAAAATCAGGCGGTGATTACGACGGTAGAAATCTTCTTCACTGACACGGTCGGCGACCACGTCCCAGGTGCTGTTGTCCAGCATGAGACCGCCCAGTACCGCTTGCTCGGCCTGCAAGGAATGCGGCGGCACTTTAAGTGCATCCGTCTCGGAATGAATAACATCTGTAGAACGAAGTGTTTCGGCCATAGAATTATTTTAATAGTGGAATGTTTACCAGCTCGCCCCCTCGACGACAGGTACTAAATATCACAATCATGTCATAAAGACATCATTGTAATGAGGCCGTCTTTATGCATCCGGATGACAGGCCCTGAAACAAATACAGGCGGCCTTTGAAGGGCCGCCTGTAATGTTTCTTTGCTACAACAGCTTGCAGGTATTAGTGCGCGCTGTTTTTACTATTCCGCTTCAATAATCAGTTTTACGACAACATTTACATCCGTGTGCAACTGTATTTGCACGTCGTGCTCACCAATTGTGCGAAAGGCGCCATCCGGGAGGCGTACCTCGTTGCGTTCAACCGCAACCAGTTGCTCGGAAATGACACTGGCAATATCCGCAGTACCGATTGAACCAAACAATTTACCCTCATCGCCCGCCTTTGAGGCGATGGTGATGACCTTGTCAAGCAATGCATCGCGACGTGTTTCTGCCGCAGCCAGTGTCTCGGCAGCAGCCTTTTCAAGATCAGCGCGACGCGCCTCGTATTCGGCGACATTCTCGGCAGTTGCCGGCGCAGCCTTGCCTTGCGGGATAAGGTAATTTCTTCCATATCCCGGCTTTACATTAACCTTCTCGCCCATGGCGCCCAGGTTGGATATTTTTTCCAGCAGAATAATTTCCATTGTTACAACCTCTAGCTATTAACTTGTCTTGATTAATCGGTATTGTCTTCGTCACGCGACAAACGGCGACGAAAATCAACCCAGGTGTCTACCAAACCACCAGCCGCAAGCAGCAACGTGGCCTGCGGTACAAATGTCAGCAGTACATATATCCCTATCAGCCAGCCGCTTCCACGGCCCGCCCGGTACAACAGGCAGTGAATCACCGCCAGCCCTGCCAACAGATACGGTACCAGCATGATCATTGCCAGCTGGGCACCAAAATCACCGGCAGCGCCCTGCATAAACCGGGCAAGCAGCATAACACCCAGTGTAATCAGCCCGTTTGTTACTCCGAGCCGCAATCCGTAAAACTCTTCCCGGAATGCTCCCGGGTGAACCAGCACTGATTGCCACCAGCGCGCCAGTAACAGGCTGGCCAGCACGCCAATTACCAGCGAGGCAATCACCACGCCTGTCATGAGCGCTGATACTTCCCGCAACAGCTGTTCGTCCTTCAGCGCCGGAAACGACAGCCCGGCCTCGGCCAGGGTTG
>CAJQPV010000088.1 GCA_905480305.1 uncultured Gammaproteobacteria bacterium
CGCTTGCCGCGTTCGATGACGACGCCCACATCACGGGAGCCACGTACCGCGCCCGGCTTGTGCACCGTTAGTTTCAACCAGGGCACCTCAAATTCTGCCAGCACAATCTCTGCAATTTTTTCTGCCAGCGTTTCCACCAGCTGATATTCACTGTCGCCAACGAAGGCAATCAGGCGCTTGGCAACCGCCTTGTAATTAAGCGTGTCTTCAATCGCATCCGTCTCTGCGGATTTCCGAATATCCGTACCCATCTCCAGATCGAGGCTGATGGTTTGCTTGACCTTGCGCTCCCAGTCATAGATACCAATGATGGTCTCAATGCGCAGATCGTTTATAAATACGGTGTCCATATACTGTGTCCCTGTTAACGTGCGGCCTCAATATAGAGCCTCACATGGCTGTTGACCAGCACTGTTGCCACGGGCACGGCAAACGCATGCCTTGACCTGCGCTGCGTTAACGATTCCAATGGCAGCATGACTATTGACTACCTGTTGATACCGGCCGGCTACCTGTTTGGCTCTATATCCACCGCCATCATCGTCTGCAAGCTGATGGGGCTGCCGGACCCGCGCACCGAGGGATCAGGCAACCCGGGGGCAACCAACGTAGCGCGCCTGGGCGGGAAAAAAGCGGCGGCACTGACACTGCTCGGCGATATGCTGAAGGGATTGATACCGGTACTGATAGCCCATGCCATGCAGGCCGCGCCGCTAATACTCGCCGCCACTGCATTGGCCGCGTTCCTCGGTCATCTGTACCCGGTGTTTTTCGGTTTTCGTGGCGGCAAGGGTGTGGCTACGGCACTGGGCGTTATTTACGGCCTGGACTGGCGTGTCGGCCTGCTGACAACAGCGATCTGGCTGGCTATGGCACTGCTGTTCCGTTATTCGTCACTGGCGGCACTGACCGCCATCCTGCTGGCCCCGCTCGGCTTCCTGTGGTTGTGGCCGGAACCGGCCGTGATTGCCGCCATGGTGATCATGACCGCCATGCTCTACTGGCGTCACCGCAGCAACATCAGCAACCTGCTAAGCGGCCAGGAAGGCAAGATCAGTTTTGGGAAAGACAATACCAAATAGCTGTAGGAGCGGACCGCTGTCCGCGATTGTCTTTGCCAGACAACGTGATCGCGGACAGCGGTCCGCTCCTACAGCTGTGTATCCAGCGCAGACAATTCTTCCAGTGACCAGCGCGGCGTGGCCTTGATACTCAGGCTTTCGTGCTGACCAGCCTGTAAACGCCGATAGCCGGCATAGGCGATCATGGCGCCATTATCAGTACAAAATTCCGGCCGGGGATAACAGACACGCCCGTCCGATACCTCCATTAATTCGCGCAAGCGCTGACGCAGACGCACATTGGCACCAACGCCACCGGCGATCACCAGCGTTTTCAAGCCGGTTGCGGCCAGCGCCCGACGACACTTGATCACCATGGTATCGACCACCGCATCTTCAAAAGCACGAGCGATATCAGCACGGTCCTGATCAGACTGGCCTGAATCCCGCCAGACATTCATGGCAAAGGTCTTCAGACCGCTGAAGCTGAAATCCAGACCGGGGCGGTTGGTCATGGGACGCGGGAAGGTGAAGCGTGCGGGATCGCCCTGCAGCGCCAGAGCCGCCAGCGCCGGGCCGCCGGGATAGGGCAAACCCAGCAAGCTCGCGGTCTTGTCAAAGGCCTCGCCCACGGCATCATCAATGGAATCGCCCAGCACCCGGTAGTCACCCACCCTGCCCACTTCGACCAGCAGGGTATGGCCGCCCGAGACCAGTAGTGCCAGAAACGGGAATTCCGGCGGATCAGCCTCCAGCATCGGTGCCAGCAGGTGGCCTTCCATGTGGTGAACAGCGACCGCCGGCACCCCCCAGGTCCATGCCATGCAGCGACCGGCGGTAGCCCCGACCAGCAAGGCCCCCACCAGACCAGGCCCGGCGGTATACGCCACACCGGTGATATCATTTTTTTTAATCTTCGATATATCAATTGCTTGAGTAATGATCGGCAACAGCTTGCGGACGTGATCCCGGGACGCCAGCTCCGGTACCACGCCACCGTATTTGGCGTGCAGCCCGACCTGGCTGTACAGCGCATCACCCAGCAGACCGCGCTCGCTGTCATAGACAGCAACCCCGGTTTCATCACAGGAAGTCTCGATACCCAGTACAATCATGGCCTGTATGTTAACCCCCAGCGCTTGTTACACAAGGTAATTTTGCCTTTTCCCGCCGAGATGTATAGAATGCGCAGCCCGATTAACCGTGCTGTATTAGCTGGAATTTGTATGCCAAATGTACGTGTAAAAGATAACGAACCCTTCGAAATCGCCATTCGTCGCTTCAAGCGCGCCTGTGAAAAAGCCGGCATCCTCGCTGAGGTACGCCGTCGCGAGTTTTATGAAAAGCCCACGCAGGAACGCAAACGCAAAATGGCAGCAGCAATAAAACGCTCGCAGAAAAAAGTTTCTCGCGAACTTTCCCGCCGCGTCCGCATGTACTGACACCCCGCTGTACTGAACGGATGTCACTCAAGGACCGCATCACCGACGATGTCAAAGATGCCATGCGGGCCAGGGACAAGCCACGTCTTGCAACACTGCGGCTGATCACCGCCGCCATCAAGCAACAGGAAGTCGACGAGCGTATCGAGCTGGATGATACGCAGCTGCTGTCGCTGCTCGACAAGATGTGCAAGCAACGCCGCGAGTCTATCAGCCAGTTTGAAAAAGCCGCGCGTGATGACCTGATTGCACAGGAAGTCAGCGAACTGGCTATCATCAAGAGCTACCTCCCCGAGCAACTCGGCGAAGCCGAAATTGCCGCGCTCATTGACGAGACCATGGCCGCTACCGGTGCCGCATCTATCAAGGACATGGGCAAGGTAATGGGGCAGCTAAAACCCAAACTGCAGGGCCGCGCTGACATGGCTGCTGTCAGCGCCATGATCAAGGCGAAGCTGGGCTGAAATACACGTACCGTTGCCGACGGCAAGACGTAATAGCCTGAACTGTCGGATTACGCTGCGCTAATCCGACCTACAGCAAGCCAGGCGTCAGGATTTCGCGGGTGTAACAGGGATCTGCCATCGGGGTAGGTCGGATTAGCGCAGCGTAATCCGACAAATCACAATAAGTAACGCGCCATTGCGGCAAGGCAACAAGTCCTGACTTTCATTCATGCCCTATCCGCTTTAATCTTGCTGACATGGTCGGCCGTATCCCCCAGTCTTTTATCGACGAAGTTCTCAACCGCACAGATATTGTTGAGGTCATCGACACACGTGTGCCGTTAAAAAAAGCCGGCCGCGAGTTCAAGGCCTGCTGCCCGTTTCACGAC
>CAJQPV010000089.1 GCA_905480305.1 uncultured Gammaproteobacteria bacterium
TGCGTTTGGGAGAGATTGCTGACATCGAACTGCGGCTTGAAGAGGCGCAAACGATAGGGCGCTTTAACGGTCAGCCTTCGGTCAATATGACGGTGACCAAAACTGCCGAGTCATCCACCATCGATGTTGCAGATGCCATGCGCGAGTTTGCTGCACAGCTGCGTAAGGAATTGCCGCCATCAATCAAGGTTGGCATGTATAACGACCTGTCGGTGTATGTGAAAACACGCCTGAACACGGTCAAGTCATCCGGGCTGGTAGGTTTGTTCCTGGTGTTGCTGTCGCTATACCTGTTTCTGAATTTCCGGGTTGCACTCATTACAGCGATGGGTATCCCGGTATCTTTCCTGTTTGCCGTAATCGCCATCTACTATCTCGGTTACACCATTAATATGGTGTCGTTATTTGCCTTTCTGATCGCTCTTGGCCTGATTGTTGACGATGCCATTATTGTTACAGAGAACATGTACCGCCATATGGAGATGGGCAAACCGGCGCATGAGGCGGCGCGAATTGGCGCGCGTGAAGTGCTGTGGCCGGTGGTGGCGAGTACCGCCACCACGGTGGCAGCGTTTTTGCCGATGTTTGCCATCAAGGGCGTCATGGGTGCCTTTATTGCCGTGATCCCGGTGGTTGTCAGTGCTTCATTGCTGGGCTCGCTATGGGAGGCCTTCGGTGTGTTGCCGTCACATGCCGCCGAGTTGTTGCGTACCTCGGACAGGGGCACGCGGACACATGAGCGCCGGGTTGACTGGAGTGCGTTACTGGAGCGTTATGTAGGCTGGCTGCGCAGTGCACTGGCACATCGTTATTTCGTGGCGCTGCTGAGCATAGGCATATTGATGATTACGCTGGTATTTGCAGCCACGCGCATTCCGTTTCAGTTGTTTGACGAGGTCGATATCGGCCAGTTTTTTATCAATGCCGAGGCACCGCAAACCTACAGCCTTGAAGATACCGCCCTGCTGGCCGGGAAAATGGAAGATATCGTGCTCGAGTCTATGGGTGATGACGAGCTCAATACGCTGCTGACCAACGTGGGTGTGACCTTTATCGACTTCAATCGTTTCCAGGTGGGCAGTCACTATATCCAGCTGGTAGTGGACCTTGAGAAGGCGCAACCGGAAGGTTTTATCGAGCGCTACATTACACCGCTGGTGAGTCTCAAGTTTGCCTGGGAGGGGACGCGCAGCCGGCCTACGGAAGATATTATTAATGAATTACGCGACCAGCTGCAGGCGGTTGCCGGTGTGCGTCGCATAGCAATACAACGTCCGCAGGGCGGACCGGCAGGAGCGGACCTGGAGGTCGGCGTTACCGGTGCGGATGTGGATGTGTTGCGGCAACAGGCAGATCGCCTCGCCGAATACCTGCAACGCCTGCCGGGTGTGCATGACGTGCGCCATAATCTGGAAGTCGGCAAGCTGGAGTACCAGTACTCGCTGAACTCGCGCGGCAAGGAACTCGGCATCAGCCAGAATGAACTGGCCGATGCGGTGCGTACCGGTTTTCTCGGTGTTGAGGCGGTGCATGTCACGCTGGATGACAAGCGGGTGCCGGTGCGCGTGATTTACCCGGAGGCTATTCGGCATGGCAGTGACCTGGAGCGATTGCCGATTGTGCTGGATGATGGTCGCCTGGTGTACCTGGGAGATGTGGCAGAGATTACTGCCGGCCGCGGTATGAATACCATTAGTCGACGTGATGCCCGTCGCCTTGGACTGGTTACTGCTGATGTGGATGGAGAGGTTATTACCCCGCTGGAAGTGACCGGCCTGGTGCAGGCCGAGTTCGGCGACCTGGGGGAAGCCTTGCCCGGGTACGAGCTGTTGTTTCTCGGTGAGAAAAAAGATGCCTCGGAATCCTTTGACGGCATGCGCGATGCGATGCTGATTTCCGCGGCACTGATCTTCTTTATCCTGGCGGCACTGTTTCGTTCCTTGCTGGACCCGCTGGTGGTGATGTTTGCGATTCCTTTTGGTTTGATCGGGGTAGTGTTTGGCCATGTCCTGTTTGGCTATAACCTGCAGTTTCTGTCAGCGATCGGTTTTCTTGCCCTGACCGGTATCGTGGTGAATGACTCACTGATTCTGGTAAGTTTTGCCAAGCGCATGCGCAGCGAGGGCATGGATCGTATTGAAGCCATGGTTGAAGCCGGTCGGGTACGGGTGCGTCCGATTCTGCTCACCAGTATCACCACCTTTCTGGGTATTTCCCCACTGATCTTTTTTGCCACCGGGCAAACGGCATTTTTGTCTCCGATGGCGGTCAGCCTCGGATTCGGCCTGTTGTTTGCTACCGGTGTTATCCTGATATCCATCCCCTGCTTTTACCTGATTGCAGACGATTTGCGTGAGATGGCATGTAGCAAGTGGCGTCAGCATTTTGCGCCGCTGGATAATGATTGAAGCATCCAGACATAGGTATTCTCGGGAACTTCTGCAAGGAAACGCATATAATGCCGCCCTGTAACCGGCAATCAGCAAACAGGAACCCGTAACGTGCCAGAGCGTCTGGAAAAATTGAAACACTGGCTGGAATCGGAACTGGATTTCAGTGAATACAGGCTCAAGCCGGCATCAGCCGATGCCAGCTTCCGCCGTTACTTTCGGGTGGCGCATCAGGGTGAAAGTTTTATCGTCATGGATGCGCCGCCGGATAATGAGAACTCGCGCCCGTTTATCGATATTTCCCGGATGCTGTTTGATGTCGGTCTGAATGTGCCGGCCGTTATCGATTATGACCTTGAGCAGGGTTTTTTACTGCTGTCGGATCTCGGTAGCCGGTCCTACCTGGATGAACTCAACGGTGATTCTGTCGAGCGCCTCTATGGTGATGCGCTGAGTGCGCTGGCAACGATACAGACCTGCATCCCCGGGGATGCAGGTCTGCCGGCGTATGACCGTGCGCTGTTACTGAAAGAGCTGGAGCTGTTTCGCGAGTGGCTGCTTGGCAGACACCTGGGTATCACGCCGGACGTGGCACAGGCTGCAGCTATCAACGCAGCTTTTTCATTACTTGTCGACAATGCGCTGGAACAGCCGCAGCTATGCGTACACCGCGATTACCATTCACGCAACCTGATGGTCAGGCAGCGCAATAATCCC
>CAJQPV010000090.1 GCA_905480305.1 uncultured Gammaproteobacteria bacterium
AATCCGGTATCCGCTGCTGTTGGCAAAAGCGTGACATTCATCTCTTTGTGAAATTCGCGCTGTTTTATCTTTCGGATCCAGGCAACTATGTCCGAGTTCTTCGCCACTAAATGCCGCTACCTGAGCGGTAACTGCCATTGCAGTGAATAATGCAGCAAATACCGCCAGGACCTTTTTCCAATTCATCACCCGTCTCCCTGATAGATATTTGCAGAGAAGAATAAATAAGAATTTACCAGAATGCGACCTTTTACCCTGTTAATTTCAGGAATACGGTGCTTGATGGGTTCCCGGGTTTTACTCCCCTGTCGCCAGCAAGGTATTTGTGCAGGTATTGAATTATTAGCAAGGCCTGCCAGCCTAGCTGTTGCGGCAACAGCCGTTTGCCTATATGCCGGCCGCTACTTGTCCTCACCTTTTTTTTCCAGCTTCAATGAGACAGAGTTGATGCAATAACGCTGACCGGTCGGTGCCGGACCATCCTCGAACACGTGTCCGAGGTGGGCGTCACAGTTTGCACACAGTACTTCCACACGCGTCATGCCATGGCCTTCATCACGTTCCGTACGAATATTTTCGTTGACGCCGGGGCGTATGAAACTGGGCCAGCCACTGCCGGAATCAAATTTGTCATCCGAGTGGAACAGTACGCTGGAACAACAGACGCAACGGTACACGCCGCTGTCCTTGCAGTCATTGTAGATACCGGTGAACGGGCGCTCGGTGCCCTTGCGACGTGCTACCTGGTATTGTTCCGGCGTCAGTTGCTGACGCCATTCATCATCAGTTTTCCGGGTCATTTTGTTTCCTGTTATCTGTACCTGTGTAGATGCGTGCGGCACCCTGTTCCAGTTTCTGCAAAAACTCGGTGGCTGTTGCCACGCCGATCTCGGCCTCTGCGCGTGCCTGCAGGTCTTCGTTGTCGCGTGCTTGTTTTTTTGCCCAGTGAAGAAACTCGGTTACCGCTGTGATTTGTTCATTGACTGCTAACGACTGCAGATAGTCGCTGGGCCGTGCCTTGACACGGTTTCCCTCTACGACTTCAAGATTGAACAGGAGTTTCATTCGGATGATTCCTTCGTCTCGATGTGTTGACGGTTGCTCAGTGCGGGGTGTACGCGAACAGTTTTTATCATGTTTTCCCTGATTTGCACAATATCGACCGGGTGATTGTCGAGTAACAGGCTGGTGCCGGTCTCCGGGATCATCTCCATGTACTCGGTGATCAGACCGTTGAGTGTTTTCGGTCCATCAGTGTCCAGCGACATTTGCAGAGCATCGTTCAGGTTGCGGATATTGATTGATCCATCAACCAGCCAGGTGCCATCCGCCTGTGGCTGGACATCTTCAATATGCGCGGTAGGGTCAGAGGTGAATTCGCCGACTATTTCTTCCAGGATGTCTTCCAGTGTCACCAGGCCCTGGATGTCGCCATATTCGTTCACAGCAAAACCGATGCGGCTATGTTCCCGCTGGAAATGCAGCAGTTGCCGGTTCAGAGAGGTGTTTTCCGGTATGAAGTACGGGGCTTGCGCAATGCGTTGCAGTGCCTGCGGGTCGAGCTGGTCGCGGTACAGCAGCGGCAGCACATCGCGCATGTGTAATGTGCCAAGAACATTGTCGATGCTTTCACGATACAGCGGCAGTCGCGTGTACTGACTCTCCATCAACTGTTTGCGGGTCGTTTCCCAGTTGTCCTCGATATCGATGCCGGTGACCTCGTTGCGTGGCACCATGATGTCTTCCACGGTAACCTTCTCGAGGTCCATCAGGTTCAGCAGCATCGACTGGTGACGCTTCGGAATCAAGGCGCCTGCCTCGATCACGACGGTGCGCAGTTCCTCGTTGGTGAGTGCCTGTGAGGGCTGGTGTTCCGGCGATACGCCCAGCAGTTTCAGCAGGCTGTTGGCGATGGCGTTCACAACCCAGACAAACGGGTATAACAGCTTCAGCAGCGGAGTGTAGACAAGGGCAGCCGGATAGGCGACGGCCTCGGGATGCAGGGCAGCCAGGGTTTTCGGGGTAACCTCGGCAAACAGCAGAATAACCAGCGTCAACACCATGCCGGCCGCAAACACCATGCCGGTATCGTTATAAATACGCAGCGTGATCAGTGTCATCAGGATTGATGCCAGCACGTTTACAAAATTGTTGCCGAGTAATATCAGGCCGATCAGCCGGTCCTGGCGCTGCAACAGTTTTTGTACGCGTATGGCGCCGGGATGCTGCTTGTCCGCGAGATGGCGCAGGCGATAACGGTTGAGTGTCATCAGTCCCGTCTCTGAACCGGAAAAGAAGGCGGAGAGCAGTATCAGGAAAAACAGCGCGGCAAACAGGACGCTAAGGGGGGTGTCGTCCAAACGGTTACAGCCTCTTGTTAATTAATGAAACAGTATTTTACAGAAAAATTACTGTAGCTGTGAATCAATAGCCTGCGGCAGGGTAAATACCTGCAGTGGCGTCAGCCCTTCAGCCCACTGGTTTGGCCAGCAGCAGTTCCAGCACAAACTTGCTGCCGAAATAGGCCAGCATCAGGAAGATAAAGCCGCCAATGGTCCAGCGAATGGCGGTGCGGCCGCGCCAGCCGAAACGCCAGCGCCCCCACAGCAGGACGGCAAACACACACCAGGCAACAATGGAGAGCGTGGTTTTATGTACCAGCTGCTGGGCAAAAATATCCTCCAGAAACACTGCGCCGGTGACCAGTGCCAGGCTCAGCAGCACGAAACCGGTAGCGATCATCTGGAACAGCAGGGATTCCATGGTTTGCAGCGGCGGTAATGCCCGGATAAATCCGCCCGGATTGCGGTTTCGCAGGTGACTGTCCTGTACGGCAAGCAGAATCGCCTGCAGCACCGCGAGACCGAAAATACTGTAGGCCAGCAGCGAGCTCAGAATATGACTGACCAACTGCCAGGAGCTGGCGCTGCTAATCAAATGTGGCGCAGGATAGAGCAATGTCAGTGCGATACTGATAGCGGCTAACGGGAACACGGCAATACCGAGATTCTCCACGGGCTCCACCAGCATCGACAGTAGTAGCAACAGGGAGGTGGTCATGGCAACCAGTGAGGCTGCATGGAAAATGCCCAGATTGAGGCCTGCCGGCGTAAATAGCGTGGAATACAGCAGGCTGGCATGAATGATGACTGCGGCGAGCCCGATCATGCACATCTGCTTGCGCGGTCGGTCGGGTTCGATACCGCGCACCAGTTTTACTGTCAGCAGGGTGCTGGCCAGTAAATACAGGATGATGGCAAGAAGTCCGGATATCATGGGCGGCATCATGACATAACTGCTGCGGCCATAGAAGTACCATGCAAAAGGGTTGATTGAGTGATCTGCCAGCTGCAGCAGCCGTTTTTTTTCGCGTTAGTCGTTATAATAGCCAGTCTGTAACGAAACCAAGGGCACACGGAGTCTCTGCACCATGTTTGACAATCTCACTGATCGACTATCCAAAACCATCAAGAACCTGCGCGGGCAGGGGCGGTTGACCGAGGCGAACATCAAGGATGCCTTGCGTGATGTACGCATGGCGCTGCTGGAAGGTGATGTGGCATTGCCGGTCGTCAAGGATTTTATTGAGCGTGTGCGTGAACGGGCCGCAGGACAGGAGGTCACCAAGAGCCTGTCACCGGGACAGATGCTGGTCAAGGTGGTTAACGAAGAACTTGTCCATATGATGGGCGACGTCAATGACGAGTTGAACCTGAGCGTGCAGCCTCCGGCCGTGATCCTGATGGCCGGCCTGCAGGGGTCCGGCAAGACCACCAGTACCGGCAAGCTGGCGCGTATGCTCAGGGAGCGCCACAAGAAAAACGTGCTGGTGGCCAGTTGTGATATTTATCGACCTGCCGCTATTGAGCAGTTGAAAACGCTGGCGGGTGAGGTTGAGGCAGAGTTTTTTCCCAGTAGCACGGACCAGGACCCGGTTAAAATCGCCACTGACGCGATTACCCATGCGCGCAAACAGCACATCGATGTGGTGATTATCGATACGGCCGGTCGACTGCACATTGATGACGAGATGATGTCCGAAATTCGTCGCTTGCATGAGGCTGTGCAGCCGGTAGAGACGTTGTTTGTGGTTGACAGTATGACTGGTCAGGATGCGGCAAATACTGCGCGTACCTTTAACGATGTGTTGCCGCTGACGGGGGTTATTCTTACCAAGACGGACGGCGACTCACGTGGCGGTGCCGCCCTGTCAATCCGGGCTATTACCGGCAAGCCGATCAAGTTTATCGGTGTTGGTGAGAAGACGGCAGCGCTGGAACCGTTTCACCCGGACCGGATTGCCTCGCGCATTCTGGGTATGGGCGATGTGCTTAGCCTGGTGGAGGAGGCCGAGCAGAAGGTCGACAAGGAACAGGTCGCTAAACTTGCCAGCAAGATATCAAAGGGCAAGGGCTTTGATATGAATGATTTTAGTAGTCAGCTCGACCAGATGCTGAACATGGGCGGGCTGGCCGGGATGATGGACAAGCTGCCCGGTATGGGAAACATGCCGAAGAATGCCATGATGGATGATAAACAGGTGCATCACATGAAGGCCATCATTAACTCCATGACGCAGCATGAGCGCAGTTTTCCGGCCGTTATCAAGGGTTCGCGCCGGCGGCGTATTGCGGCCGGTTCCGGTACCCAGGTGCAGGATGTCAACCGGCTGTTAAAGCAGCACCTGCAAATGCAGAAGATGATGAAGAAGATGTCCAAGGGCGGCATGGGCAAGATGATGCGCGGTATGAACGGCCTGAAGGGCATGGGCGGGCAGGGCTTTCCGTTCTAGCGCGAGGCTTTGCAGCAGGCGAAAAAAAACGGTAACCAGGGTTACCGTTTAATAACTGCGCTAATTTGGTTACGTCACAATCTTTATATAAACTTGTTGTGTTATTGCTAACCGCCGATGCGCAAAGCTTTTGTTATTGTTGCTGTGTGCAATGAGCTCTTTTTCTTGTGTACGCAGGTAAAACCCCTCCACCGAAATTATTCTGTTTCTTCTTCTATGCTCAGTTGTTTATGTAGCAATCGCCGTGCCATTTAAAAAAACATCCATTATTATAATAAGTTGAAAGTTATTCCAGGCATTCTGTCACGGGGCGGGTCAGACGTTTGTAAG
>CAJQPV010000091.1 GCA_905480305.1 uncultured Gammaproteobacteria bacterium
GTAGCGTTTGCCATAGACGACGTAGGATGCCGGGTTGCCATAGCGGCTCAGGGGTTCGTTGCCGGGAACCGCGTTGGGAATATCACTGACATCACGGGGTTGCGAGGGCGCATCATCAGATGGCTCCAGCGGACCTTTGCCAGCGCAGGCGCTTACACAGGCGGCAATGAAAAGCACTGCTGCCAGTCGCAGGCTTGCGGCCGGGTAGCCGCTTGCTTCAGTCATTGTTGTGGCGATTCGTTTCATAAGCATCACGAATTTCCTCGCTTAGCTGGTAGACGGCCATGGCGTACAACGGACTGTGGTTGTAACGGGTAATGGCATAGAAGTTATTGAAACCGAGCCAGTATTCCGGTCCGTTTTCCTGTTCAAAGGCAATCAGGGCAGCGAGCAGTTCATCCGGCAACGGTATGCGCGGCGTGATACCGTCATGGCGCATGGCGTCCAGTACCGTGTTGGGCTTGTAGCCGATCTCGAGTACCGTCTGGTAGTCATTTCCCTGCACGTCAGCCAGCACGGCAACCGGGGTGCCTGCGGTCCAGCCGTGTTCTTTAAAATAGTTGGCGACACTGCCAATGATGTCGGCCTTGCTGGTCCACAGGTCGCGTTTGCCATCTTCATCAAAATCAACGGCATAATGGCGATAACTGCTCGGAATGAACTGGCCATATCCCATGGCGCCGGCATAGGAGCCGGTAGTGGTGAGGAGGTCGATGTCTTCCTCGCGTGCCAGTAGCAGGTATTGCTCCAGCTCGCCGGTGAAGAACTTGCTGCGTGGCGGGTAATCAAAGCCCAGTGTGGCCAGTGCGTCCAGCACCCGGTGTCTGCCGGTATTGCCGCCGTAGCGTGTTTCAACACCGATAATGGCGACAATGATCTGCGGGGCGACTCCAAATGCTTCTGCAGCCTGTTTCAGCAGATCGGCATTCTCTTTCCAGAAGCTTACGCCACCGTCAATACGGCTCTGCGTCAGAAATATTTTCCGGTACTCAAACCAGGGCTTGGTTTTCTCGGCCGGCTTGCGCATCAGTTCGAGGATGTCCTCGCGATGTTCTGCCTTGTCGAGCACATTGATCAGCTCACTGCGCTCAAAACCATGTTCATTGACCATGCGGTCGATGAACACCTGTACCTGTGGTTGTGCACTGTAGTTGCTTGCTGCAACGGTTGTGAAAGTCAACAGCGAAGCCAGCAAAAAACTGCTGGAAAGTCCTTTTTTTATAGCCTGTAAACGCATTTACCAGTTTCCTCTGTTCAGGTTTGCGGCACATTCTAGCATCGAATGCACCCTCAGGCAGGCAGTAATTTTCTGTGGGTCTGTATCGACATCAGGATGCCAAATCCGGCCATCAGGGTGACAATGGATGTGCCGCCGTAACTGATCATGGGCAAGGGTAAGCCAACCACCGGCAACACGCCGGTGACCATGCCGGTATTTACAATAAAGTATACGCAGAAAGTCATCGCCACGCTGCCGGCCAGCAGCCTGGTATAGGTGTCCTGCGCCTGGATCGAGATCATGATGCCGCGTATGACAATGAAGGTATAGAAGGCGAACAGCAGCAGGATGCCGAAAAAACCGAATTCCTCACCGAGTACCGCAAAAATAAAGTCGGTTGAGCGCTCCGGCAGAAAATTCAGTTGTGACTGGGTGCCGTTCATCCAGCCCTTGCCGAACAGGCCACCGGAACCGATGGCGATTTTTGACTGGATAATGTGATAGCCGGAACCCAGCGGGTCACTCTCGGGGTTCAGCAGGGTCATGACGCGCTGCCGCTGGTAGTCACGCATGAAGTGCCATATCAGGGGGGCGGCAGCAGCAACCAGCGCGCTGAAAAACGCCAGCAACCGCCATTGCAGGCCGGCGAGGAATACCACGAATATCCCCGAGCTGGCGATCAGCAAGGCGGTGCCGAGATCCGGTTGCCTGGCGATCATAAACATGGGTACCGCGATCAGGGTGGCCGAAGCCAGTAACTGCCAGCGGTTCGGTGGCAGGCGCGTGTCGGCGAGGTACCACGCGACCATCATGGGTACCGCCAGCTTCATCATTTCCGAAGGCTGGAAACGCACCACGTACAGGTTGAGCCAGCGTTGCGCACCGCCGCTGGTTTCACCGCTGACCAGTACCGCCAGCAAAAACAGTATGCCGGTAACAAACAACCACGGTGTCAGTCGTTGCAACAGGCGTGGCGGAAACTGCGCCACCACCAGCATGCAGGTGTAGGCAATACCGAGACGCACCAGCTGGCGTTCGACCAGTTCAATGTCACCGCCGCCGGCACTGTAGAGTACGATCAGTCCGAGTGCAGAAACTGCAACCAGGGCAAACAGCAGCGGCGCATCGATGTGCAGACGGTATTGCCAGCCGCGCTGACTGGCATCCTCGCGGTGCGGAGACAGAATCACGCTCATGGCGTCGGTTTCTCCAGGTAGGCATCCAGAATGGTGCGTGCAATCGGCGCCGCCACCGAGCCACCGCCACCACCATTCTCGACAATTACGGCGACAGCAATTTTGGGGTCATCAATCGGTGCAAAGGCAATGAACAGTGCGTGGTCACGGAGTTTCTCGGCGATGGCCTCGGCGTCATATTTTTCTTCTTGCTTCAGTCCGAATACCTGTGCGGTTCCTGTTTTTCCGGCGATCATGTAAGGGCTGTCCTTGCCGATGCCGCGGGCCGTGCCGCGGGCGCCGTGGACGACGTCGGTCATGGCATTGATTACCATATCCCAGTGTTGTTGCTCACCGATTGTTATGGTCTCAACTACCTGTGAATGGTGTGGCAGCAACTCGTCACTTTCTGCTTCCTGTTCGGCATGCACGATTCTTGGCTGCAGCATCCGACCGCCGTTTGCCAGTGCCGCGGTGGCAACCGCGAGTTGTATCGGTGTAACCAGGAAGAAGCCCTGGCCGATACCGGTGATGATGGTCTCGCCCGGGAACCAGGGCTGGTTGCGGCGACTGCGTTTCCACTCTTTCGAGGGTAACAGTCCGGGGAGTTCTCCCTGGATGTCGATGCCCGCCGCCTTGCCAAAACCAAAATGCTGCAGGTAATCATGAATACGGTCAATGCCCATGGACTGGGCGAGGTCGTAGAAATAAACGTCGCAGGACTGGGTGATGGCGCTGTTTAAATCGACGGTGCCATGCCCGCTACGTTTCCAGTCGCGGTATTTGCGATCCTTGCCAGGCAGCATGTAAAAACCCGGACAATAGGTCTTTGAATGTTCGCTGGTGACGCCCGTTTCCAGTCCGGCCAGTCCCATGAACGGCTTCACCGTGGAGCCAGGCGGGTACTGCCCGCGCAGTGCGCGGTTGAACAGCGGTTCCTTGTCATTGTTTCTCAGAGCGGCATAGGCGTCATAATCGATGCCGTTGACAAACGGGTTCGGGTCGTAGGTGGGCAGGCTGACAAGGGCGAGGATGTCGCCGTTGTTCGGATCAATGGCAATGGCAGATCCGGAGTAATCAGCAAATGCTGCTTCTGCGACCTTTTGTAGATGTGAATCAATGGTCAGGTAAAGGTTGCTGCCGGAAACCGGCGGGGTACGGTTGAGTACACGGATGATGCGCCCCTGCGCGGTGGTTTCAACCTGCTGCAGGCCGACCTTGCCGTGCAGTAATTCTTCGTAGGTTTTCTCGATACCGTTTTTGCCGACATGCGAGGTGCCGCGATAATTGGAACTGTCGAGTATCTTGAGTGCCTTTTCATCGATACGACCGACGTAGCCGAGTGCATGCACCGCATGTGGACCTTGCGGGTAATGTCGTGCCAGGCCGGCTGTGATGTCGACGCCGGGAAAACGGTGACGGTTAACAGAAAAACGTGCGACCTCTTCATCATTGAGATGGAAGCGCAACGGTACCGCCTCAAAGCGTGGTTTGCGGGCCAGCAGTTTTTCGAAGCGACTGCGATCAGTGTCGCTAATCTCGATAATGTTTTCCAGTGCGCCTAGCGTGGCGCCCATGTCGTCTACCTGTTCGGGCGTAATCTCCAGGCGGTAGGAAGGCAGGTTCTCGGCCAGCAGGATGCCATTGCGGTCAAAGATCAGTCCGCGATTCGGCGGCAAGGGTTGCAGGTTTACCCGGTTATCTTCCGAGAGTGTGGTGTAGTGTTCATGTGAAACGACTTGCAGGTACAACAGTCGCACCAGCAGTATCGATAGCAGCAGTCCACCTGCCACCAGCAGCAGGATTGCCCGGTTCGTGATAAGACGGGTTTCGAACAGGTGGTCTTTAAGATGTACCCGGCCCAGCATGCAATAATGCCTAGTTAATCCGGAAGCCGCGACGAATGCCGCGCAGCAGGGGATATACCAGTGGCCAGATCAGCATGCCGAGTACGGACGGCATCCAGAAATACCATGGC
The DNA here is from genome assembly GCA_905480305.1 of uncultured Gammaproteobacteria bacterium. GTDB lineage: Bacteria > Pseudomonadota > Gammaproteobacteria > UBA9214 > UBA9214 > UBA9214. The sequence continues at coordinate 4,373 of CAJQPV010000091.1, forward strand.
GCAGCAGGTCGGCCGATGATGCGGCTTATCCACAGTGCCAGTAACTGGTGCAGGATCAGCAGTACCAGCACAGTCATTGCCTGTTGCATTACCGGAAACAGTCGCAGTCGCTGATGAAACTTCAGTGTCAGATAGGCAACCACTGTCAGTGAAACCGCATGTTGACCCAGCACGGTGCCGGTCAGCAGGTCGACCATTAATCCCATCAACCAGCCGGTGGTAACGCCAACCCGGTCCGGCAGCGCCATACACCAGTAAATCAGTACCAGACCAACCCAGTCCGGGCGCAGATAGCGGGCCCAGTCGGGCAGGGGGATGACGGTCAGCAGCAGTGCGGCGATAAATGTCAGCAGGATGACGCCGCCACCGTGGCGTTTGCCGGTAATCATGGTATGTC
>CAJQPV010000092.1 GCA_905480305.1 uncultured Gammaproteobacteria bacterium
AGTTTTTCCAAGCTGATGAAAAAGCAGTACGGCAAGGACCGCAGTGACCAGAAGTACATTTATTCATTATTCCCGACCGGCCTGATCAAGTGCGCCAACAAGATTGCCGGCCTGCCGCGTCCGAAGGGGTGTAGCTAGAAATTCTTGTGCAATATCCCGTTAAAGGGAACGACAACCATGCCGGGGTATTGCAGTTGGTTGTCGTTCCCTTTTTTGTTTCTGTGCAGGTTGCTTGCAAAAGAATGAATCTGTTTTATCAGCAGCATGTTCTGCTGCAGGTTGATGACGCCACTATCAACTGATTCTGTTAAAGTTCCTGTATGTCGCGACATCCCATCGACTCCGAAAAAAATGTCCTTGATGTGCGGGTGGAGACGCCTGCAGGGGATTACGAGCTGATTGATTTCGGCGCTGGCCGCAAGCTGGAGCGCTGGGGCGATTTTCTTGTAGAGTGCCCCGACCGCCTGGCACTGGGAAAGCCTGCCAGTCAACAATGGTCGGCAGACTGGGTGTATGTGCAGGAACTGGGTAGCGGTGGTCACTGGCAACCGACGCGCAGCGGTTTGCCGCGTGAATGGCAGGTCACGGTCAACGGGCAGCAGCTGGTCTGTCGTCTGGATGAGCAGGGACGTGTCGGTTTTCGCGGGCGCGAATTGTCCTGTGCCGACTGGATCTGTCAACGCATCGAGGGCTGTTATGACCTTGATGAAATCCGGGTGCTGCACCTGTTTGCCGGTGGTGGCTACGTGACTGCACGGGCACTGCAGGCCGGGGCGTCAGTCATTCATGTTGATGCCAGCGAAGACATGTTGCAATTATGCCGCGAGCAGGCCGGTACGCAGCAAGTGGAGTATGTGCATGATGATGTGGTCGATTATGTCGAGGACCTGCTGCGTCGGCAGCTGCGCTTTGATGTCATCATCCTGCCGATCCCGCCTGTAGGTCACGGTCCGAAGGGACAAATGTGGGACCGCGAAGTGGATATGGCGAAGCTGATCCGCTATTTACCAAGACTTGTTTCGGATAATTGCCTCGGCGTGTGGTTGTCAACTGACGGCGGTGCAAACGCATGGAATGCAGAGAGCCTGGGGCAGTTGCTGGCCGAGGTGTTGCCCGGCTGTACCATCGAGCCTTTACATCTGGGGGTCACTGCATGCGACGGGCGCGTATTGTCTGCCGGCGTGGCAGCACGCTGGTATGACGAAACCGAATTCCTGCAGACGGGTGGTCAGCCGCTGACCGCAGTGCAGCTGGAAGACCGTCTTGATATTCACATGATCTCGCTGGGTGCGGCCGAGGAGCCGGCACGTGCGCTGGCAGAGTTTTCGCGGCAACAGCAGGATTTTGTATTGCACTGGGTGAGTATCGTGACGCGCACCAGTTCCGGGATGGCGCTCAATTTTGTCTCGCATGTGTGTCCCGCATTGCGTCTGATGGATGCCGATGGCGTTGAAGCGTGGCTGCTGGCCTGTATGGATATCTACGATACCAGGGGGCTGCACCCGGCAGTGGTGGCCTTCAGGGATGTCGAGGGTTTTGCGCGCGACTACAAGGCACGTTCCACCGGTGTGAGCTTTGAAGATGTTGTCAATGTGCTGGAAGTTTTTGTGCATGGCCTGAATGGTCGTCGCCTGAAGCTTGAATGTGGTGATCACTGTTACACCGATACCGAAACCCTGTTTCTGCCTGCCTGTGTGAGTCGTTACCCCGATCGCGAAGAAAATTTTCAGTTATACAAGGCCATGGTGGTACATCTGTGGGCGCAGACCTGGTTTGGCAGCTGGCGTATAGAGCTGCGCGAGGTGCTGGGTCGCTATGCCGACCCGGATGCAGCGCTGGCATGTTTCCTTGCACTGGAAACCATGCGGCTGGATGCCTGCATCCGTGACACCTTGCCAGGTGTTTATCGACATCTGCTGCGCTTCAGAGCGGACAGTCCCGTTGAGTTGAACAAGGACTGGCAGGCAGCAGCTGAACGGCTTTCACAGCCGGGCGCAAAGCTTGAGGACACGCTGTTGTGGCTGCAACGTCTTGCCGCTGGCAAGCTGCCTGACAGTGTGATCTACCAGGGTGTGATGCGACCGGAAGCGGTCGAAAAGGTGAGGGCCGCGCGTCTGCAGGCCGACAAGCAGGCATTTCGTATGCACATGCTGCATATGCAGGACGGACTCATGGAAGAAGCCGATGAGCAGGACGATGAGGCGCGCGAGGTCAACGAGGAAGGCGAGGTGCGGCTGCCTTTCGAACTGCGCATAGTGGAAGCGGATGATGAAGCAAACGGTGTGATGTTCGAGATGCAGCTGGATGGCAGGCCGATAGAACCGCCGGATGATGTGAAAGGTACCATGGCATCTATCTTTCAGGACCTGGGTGAGATTCCGGAAGAATATTTGTATGCCGCCGGTGACGGTGCGTATCACGCCGAGGCCGTCGAGCAACGCAATGTCGAGGATGTATGGAAGGGCACCTACCATGAAGAAGGAGCTTTTCTTTACAACGAGTGGGATTACGAGCGCCAGAATTACCGCAAGAACTGGACCGTGTTGCGAGAACTGGATGTAGCTCCGGTGGAGGATAGTTTTGTCGGCGACACCCTTGTCAAGTACCGCGGTTTGACCGCCAGCTTGCGGCGTACCTTTGAAGCCCTGCGCGGCGAAGACAAGATGCTCAAGAAACAACCCTATGGCGAGAATGTTGATATCGATGCACTGGTCGAGGCTTACGCTGACACTAGCATGGGGCTGGAAATGCCCGACCGCCTGTTTACCAAGAAACACAAGCTGGAACGCGATATCGCGGTGATGTTCATGGTGGATATGAGTGGTTCCACCAAGGGCTGGATCAATGA
>CAJQPV010000093.1 GCA_905480305.1 uncultured Gammaproteobacteria bacterium
ATAGATCTTTTCAAGTGCGCTGGTATCGGTTGCACGGAAATACTCGCCACCGGTTATGCTGGCGACCTCGGTTAACAGATCCTCATCAATTTCCATTTTGACCTGGGTCAGCTGGCCGTCTTCCATGTAAGGCACCAGTCCCTTGCTGCCAACCCCAATGGTATAGATGCGGATACCTTCGTGGGCGGCCAGCTGCGCAGCCAGCACCGGTGGCAAACTGCCCTCGGTATTTTCACCGTCGGTCACCAGGATCAGGATCCTGGATCCCTCGGGACGATCACGCAGTTTTTTTACTCCCAGCCCGATGGCATCACCGATGGCCGTGCCATCACCAGCCATGCGCGAGACAATATTATTAACCAGGTTATACGCGGCCTGATTATCAAGCGTCATCGGAGACAGCACGAAAGACTGACTGCCAAACACCACAATGCCGATGCGATCACCCTCGCGGGCCTTTATAAAACGTCCGAGAACACCCTTGATCACTGCCATCCGGCTAACCTGCCGGCCCTCGACGGTAAAATCCAGGGCATCCATGGAGCGCGAGGTATCGACTGCCAGCATCAGGTCATAACCTTCGGAACGCACCTCCGTATAGGGTTCCAGCAACTGCGGACGCATCAGGCAAATAACCAGTGCCGTCCATAACAACAGCAATATCAATATCTGCAGACGACTACCGACATGTGTGAGTGATCGGGACGTGACAAAGGTTGACGCCAGCCTTCCCAGGGCAGGGTGCAACAGGGTAGAGCGGTCCGCATGCGTATAGGCATCCGTGTAACCGTGCGGCTTGCGCCAGTATTTCCAGACAAGCAATGGCAACGGCAGTAACAATGCCATCCATGGCCAGTAAAAGCTAAACACGGCTTACCCCATGAATATCCGAGTCGCTCTTTTGTGCGGCCGATCCGGATACGTTGAGCCAGCGAGTGGCCGCAGCTATCAGTGTCGCCAACTCATGTCGCTCAACAGATGTCGTTGGTGGCATGTACGGTGCTGTAATCAGCATCTGTCCATGCCGTTCCCAGTCATAGCCGCTATTGTCATGTGCAGCCAGCCACTGCAGCCATTCCTCGCCAGTCAGTCCGGCTGTCTGCTGACGTCCGCTGTGCACCATGGCAATACGACGCATCAGTTCCGACAGCCTGCCGGCAACTACATAGGGATCTTCACTTTTCAGTGCCTTTTTCAGTACCCGCAATTCACGGCGCGCTTCGCCTCGCCAGCCAAACCATCCCTTGTAACAGGTCAACCAGTAGCGGATACCAAGGGAAAACAGCAGCACACCGGCAACAACGATGATGAACCACCAGCCGCTAGCCAGCGGCCACCAGGGAATCGCATCGAGACCGTGAATATCGCGCAATGCTGTCGTGCCGCTATCCATCATATCGGTTAGCGCCTTCCCGCGTATCGGCGCAGACCACTGACCAGCGACATGTGCACATCCTCGTCAGTACTGACCGGTATCAAACCCAACTCCAGCCGATAACACAGCTGCTGCAGCTCCTCGCGGCGCTGTTCCCAATCGACGCGAAATGCTTCCCTGCCCACCTCGTCGTCAGTATCGACTTCCAGCAGCTCACCGGCAGCATTGGAGAAAATAACCGACCCGACAGAAGGCAAAATGCTGTCTGCCGGGTCATCGACCGGTAGCAGCACGATATCATTTCTCTGTTTCAAACTTCCAAGGATACGTTCCAGGCCAATGGTGACCTGGTTGACGGGTGCGATAACAAAGATCAGTGAGCCGGTACGAGCGCCACTATCCAGATGTTGCAGTGCCGCCAGCAAACGGGATTCGTCGGTATCACCCTGTTCAACAGGTTCGGTCAATGCCCGCAAAATTCGCCACAGGCCGCGACGTCCCGACGTGGCACGGAAATAGCGCAGACCGGTCGCAAGATTTCCAAACAACACACCACCCACACGATCGTGCTGCTTGCTGGCGGCCCAGCCTAACAGGGCTGCAGCACGCGCAGCCTGGATTGATTTAAATGTACCGCGGGTGCCAAAGCTCATATGCGGCCCGGTATCAACACACAAAATCACACTGCGTTGACGTTCTTCGCGGAATACCTTCAGGTGCGGCGTGTTGGTACGTGCGGTAACCAGCCAGTCCATGTTGCGGATGTCATCGCCCTGCTGGTATTCGCGCACTTCTTCAAAGTCGAGTCCGGTACCCCTGAATGCCGAGGCATACAAGCCGGTAAAGGTAGAATTAACCAGGTGATGTGCAGCAACACCCAGGGTACGCGCCTGATGTCGCAGCTCCAGCAAATCATCGAGTTGCGGATGAAGACTCATTGCGTGGCTGCGACTGGTCGCGTGGCAGACAACAGGCAAACACCCTTGCCGGCAATCACGGGATTGCCACCACCTCCATCAGTTGCCTGATATATTCATCGCTGGTTATGCCTTCTGCCTCGGCCTCGAAGGTCAGCAGAATACGGTGCCGCAATACATCCGGCGCGACCGCATGGATATGATGGGGAGCAACAAACGCATCACCGTCCAGCCATGCACGCGCACGTGCACAACGTGCCAGCGCGATCGTTGCACGTGGCGAGGCACCAAAACGGCACCAGCGTTTCAGGCCCTCTTCATAGGCCTCCGGTTTACGACTGGCCTGTACCAGGTCAACAATATATTTGTTCAGTTTTGGATCCAGGTAGAGGCGCGCGGTATCTTCCCGCACTTTGAAAAGCTCTGCCTGGGGAAATGCCTCGGTAGATGTTTCCGGCTCTGCCAGCAAGCGGTTGCTGTCAAGCTCCAGAATTGCCAGCTCATCCTCGGGATCAGGGTAATCGACGCGCACATGCATCAGAAACCTGTCCAGCTGTGCTTCCGGCAGGTTATAAGTGCCTTCCTGTTCAATCGGGTTCTGGGTTGCCAGCACCATGAACAGTTTCGGCATGGGATAGGTTTTCAGGCCGACCGTCACCTGGCATTCCCCCATCGCCTCGAGCAGGGCCGACTGCACCTTGGCCGGGGCACGATTGATTTCATCGGCCAGCAGAATATTGTGGAACAAGGGCCCGGCACGGAACTCGAATTCACCTTTCTCATGGCGATAGATATCCGTACCGATGAGGTCGGATGGCAGCAGGTCGGGGGTAAACTGGACGCGGTGATAGTCACCCTCAATGGCTCCCGCGAGCGCCTTTACTGCCGTTGTCTTGGCCAGGCCTGGCATGCCCTCCACCAGCACATGTCCTTCACTTAGCAGGCAAATAAGCATGCTATCGACAAGATCACGTTGCCCGACAACCCGGGCGGCTATGTGTTTACGGACATCATCCAGCACGGAGGAATCAATGCTGCGGTCATTGAGGGATTTACTGGTATTTAACAATGTGCTCTCCTGCCTGGTATCGCGTCAGCATAACCCGCTTATTCTCAAGGAAGCCAGCGTTACTTACTTCCGGATAAAACTGCGTCTGGCCAACCACCAGATCTTACGGATGAATTCATGACCAGGCGCATTATCGCTGTACGTTTTTTCCGCCTGCATATTCACATGGGCGCCGGACATGGAAGATGACCCGACAGACGGACGCATTACTGATTAACTACAGCAAGGTTAGCCGAGTTGCAAGCAGGTTACTTTGATATAGATCAATTTAATACATCCATAATCGGAATCATTCTGTGTCAAGCCGAACTTTTCTGTTCATTACTATATTCAAGTGCTGCACCAATTACCCAGAAACTCCAGTGAACACCAGCAGCGGTCTCATC
>CAJQPV010000094.1 GCA_905480305.1 uncultured Gammaproteobacteria bacterium
ATCAATCCCGACTGGGTAGAAGCAGCCGCCTTTGCCTGGCTGGCAAAGCAGCACCTTGAGGGAAAACCCGGCAATATCCCTGCTGTCACCGGCGCAAGCCGGGCGTTATCACTGGGTCGGCTGGTTAAACAGCAGCCAGAAAACGTACTTTAGTCGTGGCGGTTAGCAACTGACAGATAATCCCTTGTCGGGTAGCCGACCCGTAAAACTGAAAAGGGGGCAATCAAGCCCCCTTGTCGCACAAAAACTGCTGACTACTCAGACAGAAAAGGAAGAACCGCAACCACAGGTCGTTGTTGCGTTCGGGTTGCGCACGACGAACTGTTCCCCCTCCAGACCTTCGGTGTAATCAACCTCAGCACCTATAAGGTATTGGTAGCTCATCGGATCAATGACCAGTGCCACCTCACCGTTTTCAACGACAAGATCACCTTCACTGGTGTTTTCATCGAAAGAGAAACCGTACTGAAAACCGGAACAACCGCCGCCGGAAATATAGATACGCAGCCTGAGATTGGGGTTTTTTTCCTCTTCAATCAGGCGTTTGACCTTTCTGGCTGCGGCGTCACTAAAAGCCACATCGGCTGCCATTTCTGTTGCTGCTTCACTCATTTTAGTTACTGCCTCTTGCTTTAAGACAACTGTCAGGGCGAAAAGTATGTCATTTCCCGAGCAATTTGGTCAAGTATTACTCGGACACGCCACCGGACTCGGCATTGTCCCGATCAAATGAAAGAACCGAGGAATCGGTTTCTGCATTATGAACCAGGCTGCCATTCACCATTGCACCCATGGCCATCTCGATGAGATTGTAATACACATCACCATCAACCCTGGCCTTGGCCGCCAGTTCGATACGTTCACCGGAACGCACATCACCGGTCACACTGCCATTGAGAATAACCGTCGGCACCATCACATCACCTTCGATAATACCGTGTTCACTGATGGTCAGGACCGATCCTGAACCGCTCTCGGCAATCACGCCACCCTTGATACGACCGTCGATATGCAGACCGCCGGAAAAGTGGATATCACCTTCAATGCGGGTTTGTTGGCCAACGATGGTATCCACTTTGGCGCTTGCTGTTTTCGATTTTTTACCTTGTCCCAACATAATCCTTACTCCTGTCACCTACTAATATTAACGCGAATCCGGTTGCGGCCAGTCAAACGTCTGTTCAATAGCTGGCGGCTTGCCCTTGCCCTCGGGTTGAATGCTCAGGACCACCTTCTGCGGTTCAAATCCATCCGGCAGGGTGATCTTTCCCGCCAGATCCTGAAAATAACGAAAACGAAATTTTAGTTGCTTGACAGACGGGTTGGTTACACCGGCAAGCGCCAACTCACCCTGTTCACCTACTATTAGCCCGCTAATACTCCAGTCAACAACGCCGGTTACATATCGGTCATTGCGTTTTAACTGTGTCAGCACCAAATCGTAATGGTATTCCCCTGCGACAGCGCCCTCCTCCAGGGTAAAGCGGTGAATGCGCAGACCCGACTGAACATCACCGGGAGCGACAATGCCACGATAGAATTCGATTTCTTCCCGCGCCGCTTGCAGCTCTTCCTCCAGTTTCCCGAGGTCATCCTTTACATCCAGTGCTGCCTGTCGGTCAATCTGGCTGGAGCGGTCCAGAATCGCCACCTGCTCGCGCAATTCTGAAGTATCTTCCAGCAACCGTTCATGCCGTTTCTCAAGCATCGCATGCTCGGTACGCAACGCACCCAGCTCCTGCACGCCGCGCAACTTGCCAAGATCATAGAGCCACCAGGCTGCAAACAGGGCAATTCCCAGACCGGCGATCACCACCATGCGCATCAGCAATCTAGCCGACATCGGCACACCCGCAAGACCAAAATACACAAATAGTATGGCAGTCCATCACGCAATTAGCCGGAAACAGGTCACAAATAAAAACATTTGCGCAGCACATTATGGCAGCAGGGCAATGTCAGCAAGACCCGCCTGTTCCTGAAAACCAAACATGATATTCATGTTCTGTAGTGCCTGGCCGGCAGCGCCCTTGACCAGGTTATCGATCACCGCAAGCACCACCACGGTATTCCCCTGCTGCGGCCTGTGTACTGCAATGCGACAGTGGTTGGCGCCACGCACACTGCGGGTCTCCGGATGTGCACCGGCAGGCAACACATCCACAAACGGCTCATCATGGTAACGGCTTTCAAACAACACCTGCAGGTCTGCAGCGGTATCCTGCAACTGCGCATACAGGGTCGCATGAATGCCGCGAATCATCGGCGTTAAATGCGGTACAAACGTCAGGCCAACCGGGGCACCCGAGGCCGCTGCCAGTCCCTGGCGAATCTCCGGCAGATGCCGGTGACCGGCAACTCCGTAAGCCTTGAAATTTTCACTGGCCTCGCATAACAGTGAGCCGGTCGCAGCTTTCCTGCCGGCACCACTCACGCCTGACTTGGCATCAGCGATTAATTGATCGACGTTGACCAGACCTGCTTCCAGTAAAGGCAGGAAGCCAAGCTGTACGGCAGTTGGATAACACCCCGGGTTAGCTACCAGCCGTGCCTGCGCAATAGCAGCCCGGTTGCTTTCTGGCAACCCGTAAACCGCCTCCTCAAGCAACTGCGGGCAGGCATGTGGCATGCCATACCACTGCTGCCAGAGATCAGCCTGCCTGAGCCTGAAATCGGCGGCCAGATCGATAACCCGCACACCGGCCTCCAGCAACTGTGGCGTCATCCCCATGGCGGTACCGTTGGGTGTTGCAAAAAACACCAGATCACAGCTAGACAATTGCTCGATATCCGGCGCTGAAAAGGCCAGATCAAGACTGCCACGCAGATTTGGAAACAAGTCTGCTACCGGCTTACCGGCCTCGGAACGGGACGTGATGACGGCCAGCTTTGTTTCCGGGTGACCGGCCAATAACCGCAACAATTCAACACCGGTATAGCCGGTTCCACCTACCACACCTACCTTAATCATGGGTTACCTACCTGTTCGCTGGCAATATTCATAATCCGCAAATAGTACACCATCCGGCTCTTTTTCATTCTACAATAACCCCTGAAAAACAGGCACTGACACGGCTCGTTAGCTCTGAATCCGTAAATTTCACCTTCAAGGAGTACCAGCATAACCGTGCTCAAGCATCGCTGGAACCAATGGCTGGACAACCTCGGGCTGCGCGTCTCCAGCCTGGATGCCTTGCCACAATTATCCATGCTGGCAATCCCGGTGGGGCTATTGTCAGGCGGTGTCGTTATTGCTTTCCGGATGCTGCTGGAATCCTCGCAGGGCCTGCTGCTGCCGGACGGCGATATCGAGAATTACGAAGGCCTCTCGATCGCACTTCGGTTGCTGCTGCCACTGGCTGGCGGTCTGGCCATAGGACTGATCTGGCAATTCCTGACACCCGGAACCCGCGAGACCGGGGTGGTACACGTTATGGAACGACTGGCCTACCACCAGGGTAAATTGCCATTCAGGAATGCAGTTGCCCAGTTCTTCGGTGCCGCACTCAGCATTATCAGCGGACACTCCGTCGGCCGTGAAGGTCCCAGCGTACATCTCGGTGCGACCAGTGGCAGCCAGATCGGTCAGTGGCTGCGGCTGCCGAATAACAGTCTGAGAACTTTGGCCGCCTGCGGTATTGCCGCAGCGATATCTGCTTCCTTCAATACACCGCTGGCAGGCGTCATTTTTTCCATGGAAGTCGTGATGATGGAGTACTCGATGCTGAGCTTCGCACCGGTCATCATGTCTGCCGTCACCGCGACGACATTGTCCAGACTGGTGTACGGCAGTGAACAGGTGTTTTCAATCCCGCCGATGCAACTGGAATCATTACTGGAATTACCCTACGTGATGTTGATGGGTATCACACTGGGATGCATCGCCGCTTTGTTTATCCATCTGCTGCAACGTTCAACGACGCTCTCAAAACGCTGGCCGATCTGGATTCGCTGCACCCTGGGCGGAGGTATCGTTGGCATTATTGGTATGGTGGTACCTGAAGTCATGGGCATCGGTTATGACACAGTCAACCAGGCACTGCTGGGGCAGCTGGCACTGTCGGGGTTATTGCTTATCACCGCAGCCAAGATCATCGCCAGCGCGCTGGGGCTCGGACTGGGCCTGCCGGGCGGCCTGATCGGACCCACCCTTGTGATCGGCGCCCTGGCGGGCGGCGCCACCGGTATCATGGCCGATACCTGGCTACCGGGTGATATTGCCGCCCCCGCCTTCTATGCGCTGATCGGGATGTGCACCATGATGGGTGCAACGCTTCAGGCACCGCTCGCCGCACTGACGGCCTTGCTGGAACTCACTGCCAACCCGCACATCATTCTGCCGGGTATGCTGGCCTTGATTACCGCTGTACTGGTATGCCGGGAAGCGTTTGGCAAGGAGTCTGTCTACCTGATACTGATGAAGGCACGCGGCCTGGACTACCGCGACACCCCCATCACCCAGACATTAAGACGTATCGGCGTCGCCAGTGTAATGGAA
>CAJQPV010000095.1 GCA_905480305.1 uncultured Gammaproteobacteria bacterium
TCCATGGGACGCCGGCGACGCAGGCGTTTGCAGGGCTGTTTTAACCACAACACACCAATACTGGCATTACGCGGAAAGGTGGTGCGCAGGGCCTCGGCAATACCCATCAGGTGTTCGACATGTTTCATTACCGCAGGATCATCCGGTAACGGCGTGTCCTCCTGGTAACGGCGCAGCATTCTGGTTCGTGTATCTTGCGGTAGTCCCAGCATGCTGATCTGGTGAGCGGCTCCAATACCCCAGTCATCCAGCAAGTTAACGACCATACGGCCAAGCTCGGTGCGGTCTTCCAGAGTAAGTGCTGACATTATTCTTATTCCACTGCCCGGAAATCAGGACGGTTATTCAGAATGCAATATTCTAGCATGCGTCCAGGCTGAAGCAGCGCATAACCACTGTATCACTGAGTTAATTCCGGAATTTTTTGCCCTGACTGACAGATTGCGCGCACTGGCTGAAAATATTCCCTATTATTCACGCTCTGCTATTCAAGCAAAATAATATTCCACTGGAATCGATGACCACATGACCCCGCTCGCGCTGCTGCTATTAATCGTTGTCCTTGTATGGTTCTGGCAAGTCAGTCAGCAATGCCGCGATCTGGCTATCGTGACAGCGCGCGAAACCTGTAAACAGCAGGGCGTACAATTCCTCGATGGCACCGCTTCCCTGCAAACGATCCGGCCATATTTCAGTCGTGGCACCGGCCCGGGACTGAAACGCACCTATACATTTGATTACAGCGAAGACGGCATTGCCCGGCGTACCGGTTGCATCATTATGCACAATGCACAAATCTCCGCAGTACTGACAGACAGCTGACTGTCGGCACGACTGTGACGACTGATATACTCTCTCTATCGAAAACCATTATTCAGGACCCGGACATGCCCTACTACATCTACGTTGTTACCAGCCTGGAAACAGCCAGCACCAAATCTGTAAATCTGGTCACGGACTTTGAAAACTTCAAGCTCGCAAAAAGCGAGGTGAGACGACTGCGCAGCGAAGAGCGGTTGCCAGACAACCAGGCATACAAAATTATCTTCGCCGATGACACAGCACAGGCAGAACAACGTCTGTCAGAGTTCAGGGAAGAACCCATTGCCAAGGAATGGGAAAAATAAGCTGCGTATTCACCCATAATGAATGAGCTGGAATACAGGGAAACCTATCAGTCGGTTAACGAGCGGCGTTGCGTGTTTGAGAAAACCATAAACTCGCGTCGTTGCAGCTGCGAAAAATCCTGCCGCTTCCACCTGGCTGACCGCGAAGGTATAGCCTGCAAGTCTGCCACAGCTAACGTACTCTGCGGGGAACTGCTCAACCAGATGCGTAGTAATGCACGCTTTGCACTGCACATGACAAGCGCTGACGAGCCATTGCCACATGCCAGGGAAATCAAGGTACAAACCGGCGGACTACTGGGACTGCAAAGCCTGTTGCATCCGGAGAAATCTGCTGCTGATAGCGTTGAAAATGCCATCGGCCTGGTCGACCTGGCCATCAGCAGATTCGGACGTCTCGAAGCATTACCCTATGACATCATTGTACAGGCGATTGTCCGCTTCGAAGGCCGTAAAAAACGGCCGCGCAACCATGATCAGTAAGCAGCACAGCACGGCATAAACATGCCCGTGGACAAGCAATCTCACAGCAGCATCCCGGACACATCAACAAAGCTCCCGCGACTGGAGGTCATTATAGAGATACCACGTGGCAGCTTCATGAAACGTGGATCGACCGGCGAACTGGATTTTATTTCTCCACTACCGTGTCCGTATAACTATGGTTCCGTGGAAAACTATATTGGCCTTGAAGGCGATCTGCTGGATGCTGTCGTTCTGGGTCCGCGTCTGCAGCGTGGCCAGCGGGTAAGCGTGTATGCAGTAGGCGCGATCGGACTGACCGACCGCGGTTTGTACGATGACAAGATTATTTGCACCATGGATACCGCCATCACGACCAGGCGCTTGCCGGTCATACTGTTTTTCAGATTTTACGCAAAGTGCAAGGGCATACTGAACCTGTTCCGCGGCCGCCGCGGGCGTAATGCCTGTAACGGTTGGTGCGATGCCGGCGAGGCAATTTCGCGGGCACGTCCTCTCGAGGGTAGCCACTGGACGGGTCCGGTCATTCCATTCTGAGATACTATGACAGCCAGCCGCTGCTAGCGGCGCAATATCCGACGCGGTGATCCGGGACTATTGTAAAAAGATTGAATCCTGCATAACGGGTGACAGCGTTTCCAGTTTTGCACCATTAATTGTTGCGTGGCGGCGCACCTGGAAATAGACCGTCTTCTTTCCAGCGCCCGCAGCCAGGTTAAAAACAGGCGCCTTGTTGTAATCCTGCCATTCTGCACCCCTGAAATCAGCCCGCGCACTGGCACGGTACTGGGTTGGCTGACCCTGAACAACATGATCCAGTGTCACCTGGCCAGATGTTGCAGAAGCCGCACCATTGTTCAGTGCAAAGCGGCTGACACCCAGGCCGCTGACTGCCTTACCGGAAGACCCTTCACCCAGGGGACACTGCACACCGCCACCGCCTGCCGGCAAGGACATGAGCAGTACGCGGTTACTCGTCGAAGTTACCATGATTTCCTGTTCAGCCTTGTATCCACGGCCGGATGCAGTGACCAGTATTGTTGTGGGTGGCACATCAGTGAACACGGCAAAACCGTTCTGGTCTGTCAGCCTGGCGCCGAACTGGTCAATCCTGGCCGAGGTGCCGAGACAGACAGCAGCACCAGCCAGCGGCGTATTGCCTTCCCGCTCTGAAACCTGCACTTTTACATCTGCAGCGTAACCAGCTACAGCAGTCATCAGAAGCAAGGACAAAAACAGCGTTGTAATAAAATATTTCATATTATTTTCCTGTTACCCGTAAAGTGTAGAATATTTCCGGCAAACATCAACCAGAAGCAGCGGCGGTCGACAGTTGCAGCGTAGTGCGCAGTGCGGATTCTTCTATTGGAAATGTCAGCGCATCGCAAACCGGCAACCGCGAACGTAACTTTTCGAACTGGCTGGTGAATTCCTTTTCGTAAAAAACTATGACCCGGGTAGCTGGCATACGCTGCACAACCGCAAGCAAGGATTCCAGGCTGCTGGTGCGATCGCGAAAATCCGATTGAAAGTTAAACTCTGCGACAATGACATCCGGTTGATGTTGTTTCAGAAAACCCAGCGCCTTGCGCATGCGTGTTTCAACCGCCACTTCATAACCAAGGGATTTGTACAGGGGCATGAAGTTGGGATAGCCACCGAGCTCGATAATGGACAGCAACAGCTTTTCAGGTATCAAAGTCGTCATGCAGCTATTTTATCTGCCTGAACGCTTCATACCGTGTTTTTTTTTACTATCCGCCTTACATCTTGCCCCATATATAAGGTTACAGTGCACTTTTCATCCTTGATTATCGCCAAAATAACCGAACTACCGTAGCTTCAACTCAAATATTTCGCCACTGCCGATAGTTGTAACTAACTGTAATAATGGAAATATTTATAATTTCTATTGATCTATGCGGTTTTTATTAACTTTATGTATATTAGTTGTTGCTTATTTAAGTATTTTCTTATATTATTATTTTCGTCATTTGGACAAACAAACTTATTAACCCGATTTATAAAACTACTATTTGGAGAATCATCATGAAAAAGATTTCTACTCTAATTTTTGCCGCTAGCATCGCTGTTGCTTCTACTGCCGCCTCTGCCTGGGGTTTCGGTAACAACGGTTACAATAACGGCTACAACGGCAGCAACAACGGTTATGGCGACGCTGCTGGTGATGTTGACGGCGATTTCAGCTTCGGCATGAACATGAGCGGGCGTGGTAGCGGTCGTGGCCATGGTAATGGCTACAACGGTTATAACGGCTACAACGGCTATAACAACGGTTATGGCTATGCGCCTTACGGATACGCTCCGGTTGCTGCTCCGGTTGCCCCACAGGCTCCTGTTGCTCCGGTTGCCAAGTAAGACACTGGCCTCATAGCCAGAAAAGCCAACGGGGGCGGCTCTAGCGAGTCGCCCCCTTTTTTTATCTGCATTCTGTCCGCTGCTGTGGAAGACGGCTTATTAAGATGTATACGGATCACCCAGATTCGTATGACACAACACCCCCCGCATGGTACCAATCAGGGTCAGCAGTTCTTCATTACGTACACAGTAGTAAATGCGATTCGCATCACGCCTGGATTTAACAATATTCTTGTTCCGCAACTGGTCCAGATGTTGAGATACGTTACTCTGTGAAGTACCGATCTTCTCGACGATTTCACCAACAGACATTTCCTTGTTACCAAGGGTACATAAAATCTTCCAGCGCAGCGGGTGACCCATGGCCTTGAGAGCCTCTGCAGTCAGGGTAATATCTTCTTCAGGGGCCTGGTCTGTTTTTGAATCTTCCATCGATTACTCCAAATTAGTCCTGCCGCAAGTGTACGCAGTGTGGCCGTGCGGTTGCAACCACACCCCGTCTGCTGCTAGCCGGCATCACGCTTGTAGCCGCTCATATCCTTGGCAATACAGATAATATCGCTTATCTCGCCGGTGTCATCCTTGATTGCCGTCCGCGAGAACAGGATAGGCACACGCCGCTGGTCCTTTGCGATAAAACTGGCCTCGATACTGCTTATAGTCCCGGTACGAATCAACGCCTCCAGCCAGACACCCATAAAAGCATTGGCCTGCAGTTTTTCTTCCTCTTCGAAAACATCTCCGATTGCCATACCCTGCAGATCTGCTTCACGATAATCCAGCATCCTGCAGGCTGCCGGGTTTGCCGTCTTGATTCTGCCTTCGGGATCCAGCAACAACAGCGCTTCACCCATATTACTGATAACACTCTCGAGGTATTGCTTGGCCGCATTCAACTCCCGGGTACGCTCTTCCACCCGCTGCTCGAGGCGGCGGTTCATATCGCGCTCTTTCTCGATCAACCGCAGATAGGTGCTGATCTTGTTGATCAACTGGTTATCATCAATGGGTTTCAGCAGGTAATCTGCTGCACCAACATCATATCCGCGTTGCTGAAATTCGTCGGTCTTGTAGGCTGCCGTCAGGAAAATAATCGGAATGTCACGGGTCCTTTGCCGCACCTTGAGCATTGATGCCGTCTGAAAACCATCCATTTCCGGCATTTGTATATCCAGCACGATCAGGTCGATGCGCGGGTTATTCAGGGCAATATCCAGTGCCGCCTGTCCGGAGTCAGCCTCCAGCACTTCAGCATCCATGTGCTTTGCAATCAGCGCGCGCAGGGTAAACAGGTTGTTGCGGTTGTCATCAACAATCAGTATCCGGAAATCAGCATATCGACTCATAAAGACCCCCTCTTATAGCCTGGTATCTGCATCATCTGCGAGAAACGTATCCAGCGTATCTTTCAGCACTTGCGGATCGACCGGCTTGACAACACAGGCATCCGCACCGGCAGCGCGGCATTCGTGAAGGTCTTCATCAGCCGCCCTGGCAGTCAGGGCAATCACAGCTAAGCCGGCGAATTGCGGTGATTGCCGCAACTGGCGAATGACTTCAAGCCCGTCTGTTCCCGGCATCATTATGTCCATCAGCACCACACTGAAATCAGCGCCACTCGCCAGTGTCTCAAGTGCCTCGTCTGCGTCTCCCGCTGCCATCACATCCAGCCCCCAACGTTCAAGCAACGGAGTCAGGGCAAGAAGATTTCTGACATCATCATCTACCAGCAGTATGCGAGCACCCCGGTAATCAGCCATCGGCACAGGCTGCTCTGCGAGTGTCGCAGATTTTTCTGCGGGAGATTTTTCAGTGTTGGTCTCATTGAGCATTGCCGGCGCGTGCAGCGGCAATAACAGGGTAAACGTAGACCCTTGCCCTTCCGCGCTTTCAACACTGATCTGTCCACCCATCAACATAGCCAGTTCCTGACTGATCGTCAGACCCAGGCCGGTCCCGCCATAACGGCGGCTGGTTGAACCATCTGCCTGCTTGAATGCTTCAAACACCAGTTCGCGTTTGCCTTCCGGAATACCTATACCAGTATCAGTAACACTGATACTCACGGGCCATGAATCTGCAGACCCCAGTCGAATCGTCGCACCTCCCGACGCGGTAAATTTTACGGCATTGGACAAGAAGTTAATCACTATCTGCCGCAGTTTCTCACCGTCCGTAATTATAGACCCGGGCGCATCGTCATCTATCTCCAGTGTCAGCGCAAGATGCTTCTGGTCAAATTGCGGTTGCATCAACTCCAGCACATCCTGCAGCAATCTTCGCGGCTCTACCGTTTCCTCGATCAGTGTCATCTGTCGCGCATCAATACGCGACAGGTCAAGAATATTATCGATCAGCGCTTTCAGGTCAGTGCCGGCAGCATGTACCACGCGCGCCTGCCGGCTCTCTTCCCCGTCAAGCCTGTCAGCAGAACTTTCCGAGAGCATTTTTGACAGCAGCAAGATTGAATTCAGCGGTGTGCGCAGCTCATGACTGACATTGGCAAGAAATTCCGACTTGTAACGGTTGGAGGCTTCCAGTTCTTCGGCATAATTGCGCAGCGCCCGGTTGTGCTCGGTATGCTGTTGCGCGAGCCGGGTAAGATTGGTACCCAACTGCTGTAATTCCTGCGGTCTTTGCCAGGAGAATCTGACCGCCTCGTCCCGCTCCAGCACCCGGGAAATGCCTTCCGTCAGGTCACCACCGAGCCGCTCGATTTTGAGCGCAATCCAGCGAGCCACAATAAAAACGACAATCAGCAGCAACACGGCAATCAGACCAACACGCCATTCAACCTTGCGCAACAGTGCCGTTAATGGCGATGCATCGACGCTGCGTCCGACCCACAGCGGCCCCGAATTATCCGTATCAAACAAGGGTACCCACACCACCTGCTGGCCGCGGTATTCCCACAGCTCCAGCTCACCCTGCTCGAAAAGCTTTTCCAGCCCGATAAAATCATCAAATGCCTTGCGTGCCGGCTGTTCATCTTCAACAACACCCAGGTAGCTGCCATCACTCTGCACCCAGTAAATGCCGCGGTAGGCGCGTGCCAGGCCACCCATATCAAGGTACATAATAATCTCGCCACGTTGTTGTTCCAGCTCCCCTGTTTCCGGCGATATCACCGGTATCACTACCGAGCCGATCAGGCTGAGTTGCATAAACCGGTTAGGTAACGCATCACCCTGGCCACGGTCGAATACTATCGGGCCGGTGACCACACCCCCGGGAGCGATATACCCGCGAATACTGTCAAGCTTTGCAGTGAGGCCCTGCCAGTCCTCGTCAGGCACCTCCAGCCGGCCCGTGTCATAGTCACGATCAAGCCAGAAGCGTGATTTGCCGTTTTCGTCCAGGAACACGATCTGGGTAACATCCAGCTGGTCAATCAACACCTGGTTCACCCAGTCAACATAGCTGCTGCGTGCAGCATTGAGCGCCTCATGCGATTGTGGTTCAACATCACCCAGCAGCATGCCGGGCTCCGGCATCTTGGCCAGCAACCGCACCATTTCGTGGCGGCGCGCAAGATGCTGGTCGAGATCACTGAAACCGGCGCGCAGATTCTGCACATAGGCCTTGTGATAGAGTAATTCAATGCGATCAAATATCATCGGCACATTGATCACATAGGCCGCCAGCAACGGCACCAGGCCAAACATAAACAGCAACATGGAAATCTGGGTACGCAGTTTCATCTGCAGTTATTCCGGAAGTATTATAATGTTTACTTTATCATGGGTATTGCTGACAATTTGCAGCCTGCCCGGAAAATATCACGGAAGCCATGAATAACCCACTCAGACATATTAAGCACGCAGGACCCGGGCTGGTTCTTGCCGCCACCGGACTCGGCGCCGGCGATCTGATTGCAGCCTCCGTTGCCGGCGCAAAATTTGGCACCGCCATCCTCTGGGCGGCCGTACTGGGCGCCATCATGAAATATGTTATGAACGAGGGGCTGACACGCTGGCAACTGGCGACCGGCACCACCCTGCTTGAAGGCTGGGTACAGCGACTGCCGAAATTCATATCCATCTATTTCTTTATCTACCTGCTTGCCTGGAGCTTTATTGTTGCCGGTGCACTCATCGCCGGTACCGGTCTGGCCGCACACGCACTGTTTCCCGGTATTTCAGTCGAACGATGGGGGATTTTTCACTCCCTGCTGGCACTGGTACTGGTGCTGGTCGGGCGCTACACCCTGCTGGAATATCTCATGAAAATATTCCTGGGACTGATGCTGCTGCTGGTCATCATCTGCGCCATCCTGGTCGCCCCTGGCGTACCTGACATTCTTCACGGCTTGCTGGCACCGTCAGTACCCGAGGGTTCGGTCATTTTTATTTTCAGTGTCATCGGCGGCGTTGGCGGCAGCGTCACCCTGCTGTGTTATGGCTACTGGATAGACGAGCGCAACTGGACTGAGCCAAAGGACCTGCCACGCAGCCGCGCCGATCTGGCCGTCGCCTATTTTCTGACCGGGCTGTTTGGCATTGCCATCATGATTATTGCTGCAGGCATACATCCCGACGTCTTGACCGGACCGGACATGGCACTCGGCATTGCCAACCGGCTGGAAGAAGTCGCCGGCCCCTTCGGAAAATGGTGCTTCCTGATCGGCTTCTGGTGCGCCGTTTTCAGTTCCATGCTGGGCGTCTGGCAAGGCATCCCCTACCTGTTCGCCGATTTCGTGGAGCAATATACCTATCAGCCGGAAAAGCCTTCACACGTCAGCACACGTTCCATTGCCTATCGGGGCTATCTTGTCTACCTTGCGTTGCCTCCGATGTTACTGCTACTCGCCGGCGAACCGGTGTGGCTGGTGATCGTGTACGCCGTGGCCGGCGCCTTTTTTATGCCGCTGCTATGTGTACTGCTACTGCTGCTGAACAATCGCCGCAAGCTGCTGGGTGATTTGAAAAACGGCCTGCTGACCAACCTGGTGCTGCTCGGATCGTTGCTACTGTTTGTAGTGTTGCTTTACACGGAAGTCGCCAAGCACTTCGGTTAGCCACCAGCCTTCATGACTGCGGACACGGCCAACCGTAAAAACCATGCGCAGACCGTCCCTGGCTGCGCATGCGTTCAGATCACGGCTCGATCTTGCTGATCTTGGATCCTTCCAGTGAAATACCCGCCATCAGCCCCTTGTTATTGAGTACAAAACCGACGATAGGATCAGCGAAATTCTGGGTATTGATGTCCGTGCCGGCGCCCCATTCTGCGACCGCTACTGAACCATCTACTCCAGCCTCCCAGCCCTTGCTGTCACGAAACTTCACCAGCGCCTCGTCAGTCAGAAATACCATAACGATTGCGTATGACTGGGCACCGATTTGCAAGCCGAGAGAAGCACTGGCGATACTGTAATACCCCATGGTATCAGCACCCTGACGCAGGGCACCCTTACCGTATTCACCGCCGACGATAAAACCGCCCTTGATAACATCCGGAAACACCAGTACGGCTTTGGCTTTTTTCAAAAATTCAGCACCGCCCGTGACATCTTTTTTAAATAACGTCAGAGTACCGTCAACCTTGATATCAACTTCCCCGGGACCTGCTGCTACCGCTGTACCCACCATAGCGGTGCTGGACATTAGCGCAAACAGGACAAAGGTCATTACTGTACGAATAGTCTTTTTCATTGCATAAGCACCTTTTTGTTTTTGGAAAAAACCCGAACAAACTGCTCGGGATGACAAGTCTAGTACGCATTATCCGCAGAAACCACCTGAATAAAAACCAGCCGATCAAAAACTTCCCGGCTACTCCAGATCAATGGCACGAATTGCCTTATTAAGCAGCTTGATACGCGCACTGATGTTGTCCGGCGGCTGATCATGACTGGCTGCAGCGATACTCTGATCACCCTGCAGCTGCCAGGCCAGCCAGCCGCGAACCATGACGTAATAACGCTGGTCTCGACCCAAATCGATTATTGCTGCCAGGGCATCGGGGGCCTGCGGATGCTGAAGCGCCTCTCTAACAGCCTCTACACGCCGCCCCAGTTGCAGCGCTGCCTGATCATCATTTTCGGCAGACGCAGACATCTGCTCTGCCGCCATTAAGCGTGTCACCGCAACCAGCGTTAAAAACACTACCACCAGCAGACCAGCACCGCGATAACGCATCGGTCACTCCGCTGTTGACACAGAAAAACTGACTTGCAGGGAACCGTTGCTGTCACGCAGTTCAAGACGCCCTGCTGTCAGCCGGTATTGGCGGGCCGCCGTTAGTGCCTGCAGAAACTGCTGCTCCTGCGCCATAATGCCCTCGGGTTCGGCGCACTGCCGACGCGTTGTCATGGCAGGTCCTATAGTGATTTGTGAATCACTGATTTCATAGCTGGCGGAATAGTTATTACAGCCGGCACTGCCGCTGACCTTGCCCGCAGCAAAGACTGCCGTGACCAGTTGCACCGACTCGCTTGAGACAACACCACCACGTCCGTTATTGATGCCTGCAGCATGCCAAGCAGTTTCCTCCAAAGTGATCGGTAACTCTGCAACGTATCGCAGGATAATCGCTCCCTGCTTGTTAAACAGCAGCAGCTCTTCACCAATCTGGTAGCTGTCAATACTGGCCAGCAAGGCAAGGTAACGGTATTCCTGGCTGTCAACGGACTGCGTACAGGACATTTGAGTTGCGCCGGTTTGGCCAGCCAGCATCAGCTGATTGTCGTTGCCCGAGGCATAAGCTCCAAAATACCGATTACAGCCGGCACTGCCACTGACCTTGCCGGCGTCGAACTGCGCATCGATAACCGTATCAGCAATAACCGGCTGCATATCACCGGAGTCATTTAGATACTGGCGCAGCACCCATCGAGTAGCGGTTAGACCAGGCGCAGATGCACTGGCGGTTTCCAGCAACAC
>CAJQPV010000096.1 GCA_905480305.1 uncultured Gammaproteobacteria bacterium
GACGCCAACTCTGCCGGTCGCGGTGCTTGCGGTATATCCGGGAGCGCAGCGTCGTCAAACACCAGGGGCTCCGATAGCGTCTCACTCATGGGTGGCGCCTCAATTACCGCTTCCGTAACAATTTCTGGCGGCTTTTCCGCGACCGCCACCGGCGTCGACGCAGTGGTCTCCGTCCACTGCCAGGGTTGCAAAACAACCATCAGGCCAATCAACACCAGCAATAACATTGCAACCGTGACCCATTTAGGCCCACCACCCTGCTCATTGTTGCTGTCGTCTTCGTCCAGCACCTCACAGGCGGCTTTTTTAACCACCTTCGGGTCTACCTGTGTTTTGCCTTCAACATAGGCGCCAAGCATAGAGCGGTCACACAACACATTGATCAGCCGCGGGATACCGCCGGAGAGCTGCTGAATTTTGTCGATCGAACGTTTGCTGAATACAGTCTGGGTGGTACCGCAAATCTGCAGCCGATGCCGCACGTAAGCGCCGGCTTCCTCGCGGCTGATCGGATCAAGATGGTAACGTGCCGTCACCCGCTGGGAGAGTTGTCGCATATCTTCACGCGCCAGCAGGCTGCGCAGCTCAGGCTGACCAATGAGGACTATTTGCAACAGCTTTTGCGTGGACGTCTCCAGGTTGGTCAGCAGCCGCACCTGCTCGAGCACGTCAGCACTCAGGTTCTGCGCCTCGTCCAGGATCAACACCGTGCGGCGGCCACGCGCATAGGCGTCCAGCAGGTAGCGGTTCAGCACATCGGTCAATGCCTTGATGCTGGTGGCACCCGCGGGATATTCGATACCCAACTCGTCACAAACCGTCGCAATCAGCTCGGTCGAAGTCACCTTGGGATTCAACACCAGTGCGATATCGACATTGTCCGGCACCTGCTCCAGCAGGCAGCGACAGATGGTGGTCTTGCCGGTTCCCACTTCGCCGGTCAGCTGCACGAAACCGCCACCCTCACTCAGCCCGTACAGCAGGTGGGCCAGCGCCTCGCGATGTCGCGCACTCATATAGAGAAAACGCGGATCAGGCGTAATGGAAAATGGTCGTTCCGTCAGATTGAAATGTTCAAGATACATAGCATGCCAATATACAGCCTGCACAGACTGCTTACCCGGTACCCGGGGCTACCGCCCCCTTGTATACTATTGATCCATGCCAGCAACCGCGAACACGCCAACAGCCATACGATACCTGTGAAACCGAATAGTATCCTTTCTTTACTGCCCGTTGCGACAGGAATCCTGATTATTTCAACCGCATTGCTGACAGCGGTTGGCAGCCGGGCTTCTGACCTGCAGCGGGAACAGCGGCTGGCGGACCAAATCGTGGAAGCCATTCTTGACGGCGAACCGCTCACACTAACCGCTAACCACCATGACTTTCTGGGCATTTACACGGAATCAGTGACTGAACCGGCGCTGGGTGCGGCCATCATTCTGCATGGTCGCGGCATGCATCCCGACTGGGCACAGGTCGCCGGCCCGTTACGGATAGCATTGCCCGAACAGGGCTGGTCAACCCTGTCGCTGCAAATGCCGGTACTGGGAAAGGACGCCAGCTTCTACGATTACGAGGCGGTTTTCCCGGAAGCCGGCCCACGCATCGATGCGGGTATTGAGTATTTACGGGCACAGGGCATTGAGCGCATTGTCTTGATTGCACACAGCTGTGCTGTCCACATGAGCATGGCCTGGCTGGAACAGCAGGGCAGCAGCGACATTGATGCTTACATCGGCATTGGCATGGGCGCAACCGACTACCAGCAGCCAATGCGCAAACCGTTTCCCTTTAAGCGTATCGAAGTACCCCTGCTGAACGTCTACGGCAGCGAGGACTATCCAGCCGTACAACGACAGGCCGAGACACTGGCACCGCTGCTTGCGGATATTCACCCGGACTCACGGCAGCTCCGCATCAGCGGCGCCGATCATTACTTTGATGGTTACAACGAGGAACTGGCAAGCAGCATCAGCGCATGGCTGGCGACCCTGGTGCGCAGAGAGTGAAGACAAATAGCGTTCGAATAGTGCGCCTGCAATAAGGCAGCACATCTCTGCAAGTCTGCTTCAGGTATCGCGGGCTACTTCGTCTTCGGGCTGCTCAACCACCGGCGAATGCAGCACGAGGTCCATGCCGTGCCAGCTTTCAATATCGACAAACTCGCGTTTACCACTGATATCCTCGAGCACGACGCGCTGGCGCTCACCGGCCAGATAGACGATCGCACGCACCTGGATCAACTGTCCGGAAAAATTACTGTACCAGTAACCTGGAATCGGCTTCTGTTGCAGAAACATTCTGCCTCCTGCGCCAAGCACTATTCACATTGGCGAGCTGATTATTGTTATGCATTCCTGACCGCAAAATCTTTTTGCAGATCATGGGTACATTTATAGTCAAACAACGCGCATCTGGCAATGGGCCAAAAGTACTAGCCGCACTTGGATTCACCGCAATTCAGGCAGGTCAGGCAGCCATCCATCTTGATGGCAGCCTTGGTATGGCACTTGACACACAGCTGGGAGCCTTCCGGGAAATCACTTGCTGCGTCGGCTTCCGGCACACTCGCCGTACCGGATGCCGCTTCAAACTGGGCACGCTTCTCGGCTACCAGTTTCTTCTGGTTATCATCCAGCCCGTCATCCTTGAGCAGGCCGATCATGCGCATGTGGCACTCAATGGCATCGCCGATCTCGGCAACCAGTGACGGCATGTACTTGCCGCCCTTCTTGAAATAGCCACCCCGCGGATCGAACACGGAACGCAGCTCCTCTACCAGAAAGGTCACATCCCCGCCCTTCCTGAACACCGCCGAGATAATCCGTGTCAGCGCAACAATCCACTGAAAATGATCCATGTTCTTGGAATTGATAAAGATCTCGAACGGCCGGCGCAACTCGTTATGGGTGCCGTGATTGAGAATAATGTCATTAATGGTGACGTACAGCGCATGCTCTGATAGCGGCGTCTTGACCTTGTAGGTAGAACCGATGAGCATTTCCGGGCGTTGCAGCTTTTCGTGCAACTGCACCACGTTGTCCTCCGGCTCTTCACTGGCGACAACCTCGTCCGGTGCCGCAGCAGCTTCTTCGTTACTTCCCACCTTGTAACCAACAATTTTCCTTTCAATACGTACTGTCATGTTCTACTCCTGCGTATTCGTATGCGTGCAACTGTTCAGAATTTACCGTAATAGCCTTCTTTCAGAGCATCGTAAAGATTGGCGGCCGTGTGCATTTCGCCATCGTACTCGACCTCCTCATTACCCTTGAGACTGACCTTGCTGCCGTCATCCAGGGTAAATTCATATAGCGTGCTCTCCAGGTCCTCACCCTTGACCAGCACACCCTGGAAGGCCTCCGGGTTGAAGCGGAAGGTAGTGCAGCCTTTCAGTCCCTGCTCGTAGGCATAACGATAGATATCCTTGAAATCCTCGTAGGGATACTCGGTAGGCACATTGGCCGTCTTGGAGATGGATGAATCCACCCATTTCTGTGCAGCCGCCTGGATATCAACATGCTGGCGGGGTACCACGTTATCTGCCGAGATAAAGTAATCCGGCAGCACGTTGTCATCACCATCCATGCTGGCGGTGGCATCCGCATTCACCAGTTCCCGGTATGCCAGCAGCTCAAACGAGAACACATCCACCTTTTCCTTGGACTTGCGGCCCTCACGAATCACATTACGGAAATAGTGGTGTGCAAAACTGGGCTCAATACCGTTACTGGCATTGTTCGCCAGTGACAGCGAAATGGTGCCGGTTGGCGCAATTGAGCTGTGATGCGTGAAGCGAGCGCCGGTTTCTGCAAGTTCTTTCACCAGCTCGGGAGCCACTTCTGCAACGCGCTGCATGTAACGGCTGTACTTGGCATGCAACACCTTTCCCTTGACGGTATCGCCCGGCAAATAGCCGTCACGACGCATCTCCGGACGCTTGCGCAGCATTTCCTCGCTGACTTCAAATTCTTCTTCCATGATCGGTGCCGGCGCCTTCTCTTTCGCCAGGCCCAGTGCAACTTCCCAGCCGGTCACTGCCAGTTCACGACTGACACGCTCGGTAAAATCGAGTGATGACTGTTCGCCGTATTTCATGCGTAACATGGTGACGGTTGAACCCAGACCGAGAAATCCCATGCCGTGGCGGCGCTTGTGCATAATCGCCTGGCGCTGACCTTCCAGTGGCAGGCCATTGATTTCGACAACGTTATCGAGCATGCGGGTAAAGATGGCAACGACCTTGCGAAATTCATCCCAGTCGAAGCTGGCACGCTCGGTAAACGGGTCGCGCACAAACTTGGTCAGGTTGACCGAACCCAGCAGGCAGGAACCGTACGGCGGCAGCGGTTGCTCGCCACAGGGATTGGTGGCACGAATATTTTCACAGAACCAGTTGTTATTCATCTCGTTGACCTTGTCGATCAGGATGAAACCCGGTTCGGCAAAATCATAGGTGGACGCCATGATCATGTCCCACAAACGACGTGCAAGCACCGTTTTGTAAACCTTGCAGGCAACCAGCCCGGCATTATTGGCGATGTACTCACCCTTGTAGGGCCACTCGCGCCAGATCACCTGTGCGGTGTCATGCAGGTCAACACCATCATCCAGTTCACTGCGATCCAGCGGGAAAGCCAGCTTCCAGTCGGCATCGTTC
>CAJQPV010000097.1 GCA_905480305.1 uncultured Gammaproteobacteria bacterium
GTCGCGGGCCTTCACTTCTCCCTTTTTGAACTTCACCGCCTTGGCACGCAACATCAGGTGCGGAAAGTCAACATTCCATTCATGTGGCGGCACATAGGGACACTTGGTCATGTAACACATATCGCACAGGTAACAGTGATCAACGACTTCCCAGTAAGCCTCGCGTGGCACGCTATCCAGTTCCATGGACTCCGATTCATCAATGGCATCAAACAGCGTAGGGAATGAATTGCACAGGTTAAAACAGCGGCGGCAACCGTGACAGATGTCATATACCCGCTCCAGTTCCCTGAACAGGTTTTCCTCGTCGAAGAATGACGGATTGGTCCAGTCAAGCGGATGTCGTGTGGGGGCTTCGAGATTGCCCTCCCGCGGACCTTCAGTATTTGATGCCATATAAACTATCCATAAGATTGGCGACACATGAATAAAAAAGGGCCGGATAAACCGGCCCTTCCGTTACTGACCGCTGTGAACGTAGCTGTTGCTAGTCGTCCAGTGCATTCAGCGCTTTCTGGAATCGGTTGGCGTGAGAACGCTCGGCCTTGGCCAGCGTTTCAAACCAGTCTGCGATTTCATCAAAGTTTTCATCGCGTGCTGCCTTGGCCATACCCGGGTACATATCAGTGTACTCGTGTGTCTCACCGGCAATAGCAGAGGCGAGATTGTCTGAGGTAGCACCGATAGGCAAACCCGTGGCCGGATCACCGACCTGCTCCAGGTATTCCAGATGGCCGTGCGCGTGGCCGGTTTCACCTTCAGCCGTGGAACGAAAAACGGCGGCAACATCGTTATAACCTTCCACATCAGCCTTGGCTGCGAAATACAGGTAACGGCGGTTTGCCTGAGATTCGCCGGCAAAGGCATCTTTTAGATTTTGTTCTGTTGAACTGCCCTTCAAATCCATAATGTTTTCCTCATAAAATCGTTACTTTTAGAGATCAGCTGATCCCTAACCAACATAGACATTTAGACCATGTCTAATGAGCGTACTTTAATCCGCTCATCCCATACCGTCAACCCCCCGGAACCATGGACATTCATTGACCCTTGTCCCAAGGGTGGGTTAACGTATGACGAATTGCTCAAAGATTCAAGCCATGGCGAAAAAATTACCTGCAAACACAGACTTCGAGAAATCCCTCAAGGAACTCGAGAGTCTCGTTGAGAAGATGGAACAGGGCGACCTGAGCCTGGAAGACTCGCTCAGCCACTTTGAACGTGGCGTGCAACTGTCACGCGCCTGCCAGCAGGCCCTCAAGACAGCCGAGCAAAAAGTTGCCATCCTGATGCAGAAAGACGGTCAGGAAGAGACCATCCCGTTCGACAGTGAAAGCGCCTGACGCTGCACTCGGCGCGTTCATGGCAGAATGCCACGAACGCCTCGAGCATTCGTTTGACAGCTGGCTGCCGCCAGCCACCACACACCCGGCAACCCTGCATGAGGCAATGCGCTACACTGTTATGGACGGCGGCAAACGCATTCGTCCTACACTTGTATACGCGGGCGGAAAGGCTGCCGGCGCCCTGCCCCAAACGCTCGACAGGCCGGCCTGCGCGATTGAACTCATACATGCATACTCCCTCATTCATGATGATTTACCGGCCATGGATGACGACGATCTGCGCCGCGGCAAACCCAGCTGCCACCGCGCCTTTGGCGAAGCAACTGCCATTCTTGCCGGTGACGCATTGCAGTCCCTCGCCTTCCAGGTACTGGCCAGTGATACAAAAAACACTGCCAGCGAAGCCACCCGGTTACGCATGATAAAAACGCTGGCATTGGCCGCCGGCTCACGCGGCATGGCCGGCGGTCAGGCCATTGACCTCGCTGCGACCGGACAGCAACTGAATATTGCCGAGCTGGAAGACATGCATATCCATAAAACCGGCGCCCTGATTCGTGCCAGCGTGGTGCTCGGCGCACTCTGTGGCAGTGGACCTGTGGAGGTCGACATTGAAAAACTCGACCACTATGCCAAGTGCATTGGACTGGCGTTCCAGATCAGGGACGACATTCTCGACGTCGAAGGTGAAGCGGCCACACTTGGCAAAAATACCGGCGTGGACCAGCGCCTCGACAAGTCCACCTACCCGTCTTTAATTGGTCTGCAAGCAGCCCGGCAGCGGGCAGCTGAATTACATGCAGAAGCCATGGAGAGCCTCTCCGGTTTCGATGCAAGTGCTGACCCTTTACGTTGGATATCATCCTATATTATTGAAAGAGAAAGATAATAACCATCACCCCTGCACCGAAAAATTGCACATCAGGCAACGCTCAGGTAAGATCCCGACTAAATCACTCAGGATTTAAAGCCACCAGTCAAGCTGACCGCCCGCGGCAAATACCTCTTTGGGCAGGTAGGCAAGTTTTACCCGGCTCGGTAGGCTTTCAGTACCTGCTATCTGCGGATAGCAGGCTCCAGCAACTATCCGGACACGCTCAGATGAAATCCACCGAAGTGGCACAGAACAGTCAGGACACTATCGCTGATGTGCAAAACAGCGCCGATACCCGTCGGATACCGATTAACAAGGTTGGTATCAAGGACATCCGTCACCCGGTGCGCATACGCGATCGCTCGGTTGGTGAGCAGCACACCATTGCCAGCTTCAACATGTACGTCAACCTGCCACACAATTTCAAAGGCACGCACATGTCGCGCTTTGTGGAGATCCTCAACACCCATGAACGCGAAATCACAGTGGAATCGTTCAAGGAAATGCTGCAAGAAATGACCGAACGCCTGGAAGCGGATTCCGGTCACATCGAAATGCAGTTTCATTACTTCGTTAATAAAAAGGCACCGGTATCAGGTGTTGAAAGCCTGCTGGACTATTGTGTCACCTTCGTCGGCCAGATAAGCGACGGCAAGCCGAAGATGAATATAAAGGTCGTGGTACCAGTCACCAGCCTGTGCCCCTGCTCCAAGAAAATTTCCGACTACGGCGCACACAACCAGCGTTCACATGTCACCGTCAGCGCGGAAACAAAAGGCTTTGTCTGGATTGAAGACCTGATCGACCTGGTAGAGAAAGAAGCTTCCTGTGAACTCTACGGACTGTTAAAGCGCCCGGATGAAAAGTACGTCACCCAGAAAGCCTACGACAATCCCAAGTTTGTCGAAGACATGGTGCGCGATGTCGCCACACGGCTGAATGAAGACGAACGCATCACCTCATATGTAGTGGAATCCGAAAATTTCGAATCCATTCACAATCATTCAGCCTACGCCCTGATAGAACACACCAGGGAAGAAGACTAATCACCTGATCGCGGACACGATACGCTGCTGTGCGCGTTTTTTTAACCCAACCAGGCTAATATTTCTTCCGCAACGTCATCAAGCGGCCATCATTATCGATCTCCAGCCGACCGAGGTAAGACATCCCCAGCAACGCCGTTTCCGGATGCGCACCTTCAAGCACCACTGCCTGAACATTACGCAACAGCAGGTCACCCACCTTTACCCTGTCCAGCATCACCGCCCAGGCATTCACAACACCGGATGCCGTGGTCACACCTGACGGCTGCCCGATGACACGAAAATCAATACCCAGACGCCGCGCCTGCTGTGCATTCATGGCAACAGCGGTGGCTCCGGTATCCACCAGAAAAGAGACCGGTAAGCCGTTAACACTGCCCACCGTGGTGTACATGCCGGTGCTGTCTCGCCAAACCTGCACTTCATTGACCTCGGGCGAGCGCTTGCGCGCACTGACGCGGCTATCCATTCGCGCGACGAGCTGTTGTCCAGCAATCAGAAGCACGGCCTCCTCGCTGTTTGCAGAGATCAGCTTGACGCCTTCCGGACTGGTCTGACCCGGCTTCAGTAACCGTTGCGTGCCGTCAATAATGAGCACTGCCTTGCCACCGAACAACCCGGCAACACGCACATCAGCTGCCAGACAGACGCTCATAGCCATACTCAGGCACAGTGCTAGAAGAACAGGAACTTTTCTGGATAATGGCATTGCTTCATCCTGCATGATAACGAGCATCGATTATGAGACCTCTGACTATATTTCGCCATATCGCCTGCGAAGGCCCCGGTTATCTCGCCGAAATACTGGAACGCCACGCCGTCCCCTGGCGTCTGGTCAGGGTTGATGAAGGGGAATCCATACCGGATGCACTCGACGATTGCTCCGCACTGGTGTTCATGGGCGGCCCCATGAGTGTCAATGATTCCGCCCCCTGGATTGAACAGGAACTGGCACTGATTCGCCTGGCACAGGCTGCAGGCATGCCGGTTCTTGGACACTGTCTCGGCGGTCAATTGATCTCAAAAGCACTGGGAGGCGCTGTCGGCGCCAATCCCGTCAAGGAGATCGGCTGGCACAGTGTTCGCAAAAGCAAGACGTCCGCAGCCGCAAGGTGGCTGACCGGCCTGCCCGATGAAATAATGTTATTTCACTGGCACGGAGAAACCTTTTCCATACCGGAAGGTGCCGAGGTGATTCTTGAGAATGATCATTGTGCCCACCAGGCCTTCGCCCTTGGCAACACCCTGGCGCTGCAATGTCACATCGAAATGATGGAGCCCATGGTTAGCGAATGGGCGGCACTCTACGAACATGAACTGCAACAGACCGGCAACAGCGTACAGTCCGCCGCGCAGATGACCACCGATCTGCCGGCAAAAATATCAGCGGCACAGCAGGTGGCCGATCACGTCTATCTGCACTGGTTGTCGCCCCTGCTCTGAAAAAAATCCTGTCAAACCGGGAACCACACGCTAACGCATACCAGTGCACCTGATCTCTTGCCGGAAAATATAGGATTCCTGTTTTCCGGGTACGCGCGTAGATACCGAACCGGTCTGCCGGTACTTATATCTTCCGTACACGGGTTCACGCCCGGCACATACTTCAACAGCAGCCCGGTACAAGCCTTGCTGCGCATTTTCCACGGAAACTGAAACATTACTCCGGTAAGTCAGTTGATAGCTGTGTGGTGACATCTGCTGCACTTCAATCGCAGACCCGGCTGCAGCCGCCATATTCACCAGCAATCCGATCAGCAAGCATAGTTTTTTCATTCTCCCTCCCTGACAGCTTGTCGCGTTCAAGCTGAACGACTTCTACACCCTTAAGTCTAGCAGCAATTTACCACTCTCTTGAGTGGTGCCAGCACAGCGCACATCAGCGCGTCCTGCCCTGCGGGAGTACAGCGCGTTTACGATCGCGATTGTTCAACAGTGATCGCGCACGCGGTGCATTCCTAGAGGTAGATTACCAGCAACTGCAATACGGCTGCGGCGGCGATGCCAGCCAGCAAATCATCCACCATAATACCAAAACCACCGCCGACCCTTCGGTCCAGCCAGCGGATCGGCCAGGGCTTGAGAACATCAAAGAATCGAAACAGCAAAAAACCGGCCAGCACCCACAACCAGCCTGTCGGCGCAAAGGTCATGGTGACCAGGTAACCAACGATTTCATCCCAGACAATGCCGGGATGGTCATGCACACCCAGACGCTTTGCCGTGTGTGCACAGATCGGGATGCCCAGCAGAAACAGTACCGCCACCAGCGGCACATAGACCGTCAAGGCCAGTGATTGCATAACAAGATACAGTGGAATGGCAGCGAGGGTACCGGCGGTGCCCGGTGCACGCGGTAGCAAGCCGCTGCCAAAACCCAGCGCCAGCAAATCTACCGGGTGTCGCAACAACTGCGGGGGTATTTTTTCAGCCATGCGGGGACACTCCAAAATGTTCGTAGCCACGGGCATCCGCTGCGTAGACATCACCGTCAGCCGTGTAGCAGCGGATACCGGCTGGCCTCTCGACCGTTCCAATGCGCGTACAGGGACAGGAGAAATCCGGCCGCACAGTGTCCAGTTGCCCCAGCAAAGCCTCGGGTAGCGTAAAACACAACTCATAATCATCGCCAGCCGCCAGCGGCAGATCACGCAAGCGTGTCAGATCATGGCCCTGCTGCAATGCCGCGTTGAATGCTGCACTCGTTGGCACGTCATCAACAGACACGCTTGCCCCCAACTGGCCGTGCGCCAGCAAATGCCCAAGGTCAGCCAGCAGTCCGTCAGATATATCAATAGCCGCACTGGCGATACCGCGTAACGCCTGGCCTGCTGCCAAACGGGGTTCCGGGAAATCCAGCCGTTGCTGTAATGCCTCCGCGGCATCGCTACCCAACAATAATGCAACACCGGCATCACCGAGACTGCCGGTTACATAAATATGATCTCCGGGCTGTGCGCCGCGACGTTGCAATGCCTTCCCCTGCGGTACAAAGCCATGTGCCTGCACCGTGATGGATAACGGACCCTGCGTGGTGTCACCACCGACAAGCTGTACACCAAAACGATCAGCCAGCTTAAAGAAACCACGGCAGAAACCATCAAGCCAGTCCGCATCCGGAGCAGGCAGGGTCATTGCCAGCGTCACCCATGCAGGCTCTGCACCCATTGCCGCGAGGTCACTGAGGTTGACGGCCAGCGCCTTGTGTCCGACAGCTGCCGCTGCAGTGCCTGCCGGGAAATGCACGCCCTCGACCAGCGTATCCACACAGACGACCAGCTCCACACCGGCCGGCACCCGTAACAGTGCAGCATCATCACCAATGCCGGTAATTACATCCTTGCGATCGGGTAGTTGCCGCATGAAATAGCGGCGAATGATGTCAAACTCGCTGTCTGACATGAGAACTCAGCGGCCCGCGGCTTGCTTTCCCGCCTTTTTGCATTCAGTGGCACGCAGCTTGTGCGCGGCCTTGTCGAGCACACCGTTGACGAAAGCATGACCCTGCTCCGAGCCGAATTTTTTGGTCAGTTGCACCGCCTCGTTAATGGTCACCTTGTACGGGATATCGAGACGATAGAGCAGTTCGTAGGTGGCCAGTCGCAACACCGCCCGCTCTACCGGGTCCAGTTGTTCGGGCGGACGGTCAATATATTCGGCGATATTTTCATCAATAATATCAACCTTCTTTGGCGCTTCGCTCAGCAACTCGATGAAGTAGTTGGTATCCGCCTTTGAGAAATCCTCGGTCTCCATAAACTGCCGCCGGATCAGTGGCAGATCGGTACCCGACAGGTCCCACTGGTACAATGCCTGCATGGCATAGCGTCGAGCGCGGGAGCGCTCATGAGCGGAAAAAGTCACCACGGTCAGCCTTCAATCCCGCGCAGCAGGTTGATCATTTCTATGCTCGACATGGCTGCTTCGCCACCCTTGTTGCCCGCCTTGGTGCCGGCACGCTCGATCGCCTGTTCGATGCTGTCGACAGTCAGCACGCCAAAGGCAATCGGAATATCGTACTTCAGTGAAACCGAGGAGAGGCCCTTGGTGCACTCGCCTGCCACATATTCAAAATGCGGTGTACCGCCACGAATTACCGCACCCAGCGCAATGATGGCATCAAATCGTTTACTCGCAGCCAGTCGCTGTGCAGCAATCGGCATTTCATAGGCACCCGGCACACGCACGATTTGCAGATCACGCTCATCAGCGCCATGACGCTTCAGGGTATCGACTGCGCCTTCCAGCAAACTCTCGACTACAAAGCTGTTGAAGCGCGAAACCAGTAACGCAATACGTGCATCGCGCACCACCAGGTCACCTTCCAGTGTCGTTATGTCGCTCATCTGTTATTACCTAGCTAATCAAAAAAACATTAAAGTTACGCTACGAGACGTAGTCAACCACCTCGAGTCCGAAACCGGCGATACCCTGCAAATTCTTTGGCGCACTCAGCACGTGCATCTTCTGCACACCAAGGTCAGCAATAATCTGCGCACCCACACCGTAAGTGCGCAACTCGTCCGGTTCGTTGCCAGCCTGTGCCTGGCGGCTCTCATCGGGTATATGATACGCCTTAATCTGTTCAAGCAGCGTATCTGCTGCTTCTTCCGGCCGCAAAATCACCACCACCCCAGCACCTTCCTCAGCAACACGCTGCAACGCCTGCCGCAACGTCCAGTGCACACCTTCCTGCTTGATATCGACCAGGTCACTGAGTGTATTCTGCACCTGCACACGCACCGGTACCGGCTGTTCCGGGTTAATCTCGCCCATCACCAGCGCCAGGTGTGTGGCCCCGTCGATCGAGTCACGGTAGGCATGTAACCTGAAATTACCATATTCAGTAGCCAGCTCGGTCTCTGCTACATGCTTGATTGTCTTTTCATTCTCAATGCGGTAGCGAATCAGGTCTTCAAT